>QNFN01000152.1 GCA_003645555.1 Gammaproteobacteria bacterium
GGCCAGGAAGTGACCATCGACGCCGCTTACGTCGAGGGCCAACTCGCTGACCTGGTCGCTGACGATGACCTGAGTCGCTACATCCTCTGAGCCCAACCGAGTCCCCGATGAGTTCACCCCGACCGACCGAGATCAAGCTGCACAAGACCGCCCGCGTGCTGGAGATCGCCTTCGACGACGGCGCCCGCTTCGAGCTGCCGTGTGAATACCTGCGCGTCTACTCCCCATCGGCCGAGGTACGCGGCCACTCCCCGGGACAGGAGACGCTGCAGGTCGGCAAGGAGGAGGTCAACATCGACGCCATCGAGCCGGTCGGCCAGTACGCAGTGACGCTGCGCTTCGACGACGGCCACGACACCGGCATCTACAACTGGAGCCTGCTCTACGCGCTGGGCGAGAACCGCGAACTCAACTGGCAACACTACCTCGACGAGCTGGCCGCAGCCGGCCACGAGCGCAAGGGAACACCCGAGTAAGTCATGGCCCGTTCCGACGAGAGCATCGACTTCGGCTTCGACCAGGTGCCACGCGACGAGAAGGTGCGTCGGGTCGGCGCGGTGTTCGACTCGGTGGCCTCACGCTACGACCTGATGAATGACCTGATGTCGCTCGGCGTCCACCGGGTCTGGAAGCACTTCACGCTGCAGAGATGCGCGGTGACCGAGGGCCAGCGGGTGCTCGACGTCGCCGGCGGCAGCGGCGACCTGGCGCTCGCCTTTACCCGCAGCGTCGGCCCGGACGGGCGCGTGATCCTCAGCGACATCAATGCGGCGATGCTCGAGGTCGGCCGTGAGAAGCTGACCGACCATGGCGCGGTCGGCAACGTCACCTACGTCCAGGCCGACGCCGAACGGCTGCCGTTTGCCGAGGGCAGCTTCGACTGCATCACCATCGCCTTCGGCCTGCGCAACGTCACCGACAAACAGGCGGCACTGGCGTCGATGGGCCGCGTGCTGCGCCCGGGTGGCCGGCTGGTGGTGCTCGAGTTCTCGCACCCGACGGTGCCGCTGCTCAAACCGCTCTACGACCTCTACTCGTTCGCCGTGCTGCCCAAACTCGGCAAGCTGGTGGCCGGCGACAGTGACAGTTACCAGTACCTGGCCGAATCGATTCGCATGCACCCCGATCAGGCGACGCTGGTCGGCATGATGGAGGAGGCGGGACTCGAACGCTGCGAGTACTTCGACCACAGCTGCGGCATCGTCGCCGTCCACCGCGGCTTCAAGCCGTGACCACGCCACGCGCGCGGAGCACCTGAACGTGCTGCGTCCCTCCGAAGCCTGGCGCCTGGCGCATATCAGCTGGATCCTGCTGCGGTTCGGTCTCGACGACCTGGTGCTGGCCACCCACCTGCTGCGTCCGCTGCGTTTTGTCCGCTACCTGATGCCCTGGTACTGGGTGCGCGGCGAACTCGGACCGCGCGCGGTGCGGCTGCGGCTGGCGCTGGAGGCGCTGGGGCCGATGTTCGTCAAGTTCGGTCAGCTGCTCTCGACCCGGCGTGACCTGCTACCCGACGACATCGCCGACGAACTGGCCAAGCTGCAGGACCGCGTACCGCCATTCCCCGGGCCGGTAGCACGGGCCGTGATCGAGAAGGCCTTCGACCGCCCGGTCACCGAGTTGTTCGCCACCTTTGATGAAAACGCGCTGGCCTCGGCCTCGATCGCCCAGGTCCACGCCGCCGAACTGCACGACGGACGCAAAGTGGTGGTCAAGGTGCTCCGACCCGGCATCGAAAAGACCATCCGCCACGACATCGGCCTGCTGAAGCTGGTCGCCGACCTCGCTGAACGCTACTGGAAGGAGGCCCGCCGCCTGCGCCCACGCGAGGTGGTTGCCGAAGCCGAGCAGGTGTTCATCGACGAACTCGACCTGCTGCGCGAGGCCGCCAATGCCTCACAACTGCGCCGTGCGTTCGAGGGGAGCGAACTGCTCTACGTCCCCGAAATCCACTGGCCGCTGACCCATCGCGACGTCATCATCATGGAGCGCATCAGCGGCATCCCGGTCAGCGATGTCGAGGCAATGCGAGCCGCGGGTGTCGACTTCAAGCTGATTGCCGAACGCGGCGTGGAGATCTTCTTCACCCAGGTGTTTCGCGACAGCTTCTTCCACGCCGATATGCACCCGGGCAACATTTTTGTCACCCCCGAAGACAGCTACATCGCCGTCGACTTCGGCATCATGGGTACGCTCAGCCCGGTCGACCAGCGCTACCTCGCCGAGAACTTCCTCGCTTTCTTCAAGCGCGACTACCGGCGTGTCGCCGAACTGCATGTCGAGTCGGGCTGGGTCCCGGCCGGCACCCGGGTCGAAGCCTTCGAGTCGGCCATCCGCACTGTCTGCGAACCGATCTTCGAGCGCCCACTGGCCGAGATCTCGTTCGGCACCCTGCTGCTGCGCCTGTTCCAGACTGCGCGTCGCTTCGACATGGAGGTGCAACCGCAGCTGGTGCTGTTGCAGAAAACCCTGCTCAGCATCGAGGGGCTCGGCCGTCAGCTCTACCCCGAACTCGACCTGTGGCAGACCGCCAAGCCGTTCCTGGAACGCTGGATGAGCGAGCAGGTCGGCGGCCGTGCGCTGCTGCAAGGTCTCAAAGAGAACCTGCCGCTGTGGGCCGAAAAGCTGCCGGAGATGCCCGGCCTGGTGCACCGGGCGCTGACCCGGATCGAGGAATTGCCGGCCCAGCGCGAACGCCAGTTGCTCGAGTTGCAGAAGCTGCGCGAGGAGATCCGGGTGACCCGGCGGCTGACCCTGACGTCGATCACCGGTGGCGCGCTGCTGATCAGCGGCGGCCTGGTCTACGGGCTGGTCTGGCCGGGTGAGGCGACGCTGCTCAGCGCCATACTCGCCGGTGGCGGACTGACCGCGTTGCTATTGGCATGGTGGGACGGCTGGGCGCGCTGACGCCCCCGAGACACGCCTGACCACATCAACCCGTGGGTCGGGCCCCGGCCTGACGATCCAAGTTCGAGTTTCTGTGGGTCGGACTTCAGTCCGACATCCCGTGCAAAGGCATATTGTGTAGGTCGGACTTCAGTCCGACATCAACGGCCGTCGTCGGGCTGAAGCCCGACCTACAGGGGACCCGTCGTCTGGTGCCATTACAAAGCGGGGCGATCACGCCGCCGGGCGCTGCAATCCCTGCTCGACCTCGTTGCGTTTGGCCTCGCCGACCAGCACCTCGATCAGCTCCAGCGCGAAATCCATCGCCGTACCCGGACCACGCGAAGTGATCAGCCTGCCGTCGCGCACCACCGCTTCACTTACCGCATCACCATGACCGGCAGCTTCTAGCACGCCGGGGTAAGCGGTGGCCCGCTTGCCATCGAGCAGACCGGCGGCGACCAGCACCTTGGGTGCAGCACAAATCGCCGCGGTCCAACGACCGGCATTGGCGTGCTCCTGGAGTAGCTGTCGCAATCGGGAATCAGCGGCCAGGTGATCGGCCCCGGGCAGTCCACCCGGCAACACGATCATGCCCCAGTCGCACCCGGTGACGGCATCGAGGGTGGTGTCGGGAAGAACCTGCGTCCCGCGGCTGGCACGCACCGGACCGTCGGCGAGACCGGCGACGGTCACCTCGATCCCGGCGCGACGCAACAGGTCGATGACGGTGATCGCCTCGAGCTCCTCGAAGCCCTCGGCGAGCGGCACCAGCACGGTCGGCGAAGCCATCGGCAGGTGACCTACTGGGTTGGGCTGACCGCGGCGACGAAGATGATCTGGTCGAAGGTGCGGTTCAGCGACGAGCTGGTGAAGTTGTTCATCACCGAGCCGCCTTGCCAGGTGACGGTGTCACCAACATTGACCGGTGCCTGTGGAGCCGCCAGCCACTTGACCCCGCCAGGGGTCTCGAGTTCGAGGTAGGCGTAACCGGCCGATTTGACCATCGACAGCACCTTGCCGACATTGCCGCTCGGGGCGGCCGGCGCGGCACCGGCCAGCTGCACGCCCGAGACGAACAGCAGCTCGTCGAACGTGCGGCCGAGGCTCTTGCTGGTGAAGTTGCGCATCACCGCGGAATCACCCCAGCGTACGTCGTCTCCTGGCGCGACGCGGACCGGGCTGCTGGCGAGCCAGAGGGTCTTGCCGTTGCTGTTCACCTCGATGTAGGTGTAACCACCGGCCTGCTGGACCGAAACCACCTTGCCCTGGTTAGCTCCACCCATCCCCGTGGCAACGCCCGGGGCAGGTGGTTGACCGGTGGCCGGCGGGTGACCGGACGGCATCTGTGCCGGAGCGGGTGTCGCGGCCGGCGCCTGCGGGGTGGCAACCTGCTGAGTCGGCGCGGGGGTGTCCTGCTGGGAACAGCCGGTGACGATGCTGACGGCGAGAAACGCCGCCACGACGGTAAGGAGGAATCGATTCACGGGTCCGCTCCGAAAGCTGGTTGGGAAAACAGTCATGATATCAGCATGGCGACTCGATCGCCGGTGGCATCACCAGGTCTTGATCACCCACTGCGGGACCTGGAAACCATCATGGATGGTCTGGTGGCGCGATTCGAGGCTGCCGTCGCCATCACGGTCGACCAGGTAGTAAGCCGGCCCGACCTGGGGCACCACCTTGATCATGTAAAGCCGGCCGTTGATCCGGTACTCGTGGTGGACCGCAGTCTTACGCTGGATGATGGTCACGTCCGGCTCGAGCACCTCGCCACTCTGCACCGGCGGTGGCGGTGGCGGGGCATCCAGGGCCTGGCCGCCCTGCTGGGCGTGGAGGGACGTGGCCAGGAGCAGGCCGGCCAGTAACAGTGCGCATCGCATGGTGTGGTCCTTCATCTGGAGTGCGGTCCTTGCCGGCCGTCAGAGCTCGAGCAGGATTGCCCGCTCCTCGGCCGAGGGCTCGAAGCCCCGGTTGGCGTAGTGGGAAAAGATAGCATCGACGACCTCGTCCGGGTTGTCCAGCACCTGCATCAGGTCGAGGTCGGCCTCGTTGATCGTTCCCTCGGCCACCAGCGTCTCACGAAACCAATCGAGCAGACCGCGCCAGAACGGCGCGTGGACCAGGATGATCGGGATACGCCGTGACTTGCCGGTCTGCACCAGGGTCAGGATCTCGGCCAGCTCGTCGAGGGTACCGAAGCCACCCGGAAGCACCACGTAGGCCGAGGCGTGCTTGACGAACATCACCTTGCGCGAAAAGAAATGGCGGAACTGCAAAGAGATGTCCTGGTAGGCATTGCCGGCCTGTTCCTTGGGCAGGACGATGTTCAAGCCGATGCTCGGTGACTTGCCGGCGAACGCCCCCTTGTTGGCCGCCTCCATGATCCCGGGACCGCCGCCGGAGACGACCGAGAAACCGGCATCGGAGAGGGCCCGCGTGATGTTCTCGGCCAGTTCGTAATAAGGGTGGTCGGTCGGTGTGCGTGCCGAGCCGAAAACACTGACCGATGGCCGGATGGTTGCCAGGCGTTCAAAGCCCTCGACGAACTCGGCCATGATGCGAAACAC
>QNFN01000153.1 GCA_003645555.1 Gammaproteobacteria bacterium
CACGCAACACATCGGCACCCTGCGCGAGGAGTTTCTCGATCACTGCGACCAGCTCAACCTTGATGCGGTCATGGAGCCGATCAAGAGTTAAGGAACCTTTGATTAAATCTGGACGAAGTAGATTGTGCTTCAGAATGTTCAGATTTGAGGCGCAAAACGCACGTAATAGCTAGCTATTGCGAAGCTTTGCAACGAAAAAGCTGGACATTCTGGGCGCCAGATACGAGTTCATGACTTGATCAGAGGTTCCTTAACGCCGCCCCAACCCAGCACCATGCAAGGAGCACGTGATGAGCCAGCCAAAGGTCGGCAACAAGGCCCCGGACTTCACCCTGCCGGCGACCGGTGACCGGAAGATCAAGCTCTCCGCGCTACGCGGCCATCCCGTGGTGCTCTATTTCTACCCCAAGGACAGCACACCGGGCTGCACCCAGGAGGGGCAGGACTTCCGCGACCACATCGATACCTTCACCGCCAACGGAGCGACCATCCTTGGCGTCTCGCGTGACAGCCTGCGTAGTCACGAGAATTTCAAGACCAAGCAGGCGTTCCCTTTCGACCTGCTGGCCGACACCGAGGAGACCGTCTGCACGCGCTACGATGTGATCAAGGAGAAGAACATGTACGGGCGCAAGGTGCTCGGCATCGAGCGCAGTACCTTCCTGATCGATAGCACCGGCAAACTGGTGCGGGAATGGCGCAAGGTCAAGGTCAAAGGACACGTCGACGAAGTCCTGGCCGCCCTCGAGGAACTTTGAGGACCGTTGTGATGATGACCTCGCGCAAGCCGAAGATCGCCGGTAAGCGGCTGTTCGTCCTCGACACCAACGTGCTGATGCATGATCCGACAGCGCTGTTCCACTTCCAGGAACACGACGTCTACCTGCCGATGGCCGTGCTCGAGGAACTCGACAACCATAAGCGTGGCCTCTCCGAGATGGCGCGTAACGTGCGCCAGGTGAGCCGCTTCCTGGATGAATTGCTCTCCGACCACGATGTCGCCGCCATCGAGGAGGGCATCCCCCTGGCCGGTTCACTGCCCTACAACCACTCGATCGCACCGAGCGGCCGCCTCTACTTCCAGACCCGCCTGATGGCGGCCAAGTTGCCCAACGAACTGGTCGTTCAGAAATCCGATAACGACATCCTCGGCGTCACCCTGGCACTGCGTGAATCGCTACCCGACTGCCACGTCACGCTGACCTCGAAAGACATCAACCTGCGTATCAAGGGGGCCGCGGTCGGTCTCCACGTCGAAGACTATTTCAATGACCAGGTGCTCGACGACGTCGACCTGCTCTACTCCGGCCACAGCACACTTCCCCCAGATTTCTGGGCGACGCACAGCAAGGAGATGGCCTCATGGAAAGAGGAGGGGCGCACCTTCTACCGGGTCACTGGCCCGCTTACCCCGGACTGGCATGTGAATGGCTTTCTCCACCTCGACGCCGACGAGCCGTTCGATGCCATCGTGCGCAGCGTAGAGAACGACAGCGCGGAACTCGAACTGGTCGATGACTACACCAGTTCGAACCATGCCATCTGGGGTATCACCGCACGTAACCGCGAACAGAATTATGCACTGAACCTGCTGCTCGACCCGGAGATCGACTTCGTCAGCCTGCTCGGTATCGCCGGCACCGGCAAGACACTGCTGGCACTCGCTGCCGGCCTCTACCAGACTCTCGACGAAAACCGCTATCGTGAAATCATCATGACCCGGGTCACCGTCCCGGTAGGTGAAGACATCGGCTTCCTGCCCGGCACCGAGGAGGAGAAGATGACGCCGTGGATGGGCGCGCTGATGGACAACCTCGAGGTGCTGACCAAGACCGAGATCGGTGGAGAATGGGGCAAGGCGGCGACCAACGACCTGCTCCACAACCGAATCAAGATCCGCTCGCTGAACTTCATGCGCGGGCGCACTTTCCTCAACAAGTACATCATTCTCGATGAGGCCCAGAACCTGACCGCGAAGCAGATGAAAACCCTGGTCACCCGGGCCGGCCCCGGCACCAAGGTGGTCTGCCTGGGCAACATCTCGCAGATCGACACTCCGTACCTGACCGAGACCTCGTCCGGCCTGACCTACATCGTCGACCGCTTCAAGAGCTGGGGGCACAGTGGTCATGTGACGCTGATTCGGGGTGAACGCTCGCGGCTGGCCGATTACGCGACCGAAAACCTGTAGCGTTTCGAACCATGCAACCCGAGGTCTACCAACGTCTGGCCGAAGTCGAAAGCCGACACTGGTGGTTTCGTGCCCGACGCGCCATCGCGGCTTCGGTCAGTGACAGCTAAAAACCTGTCCTCCCACGGTGAGTGAATCCCGGCTCAACAGCCCTCGACACACCTCCCGCTGGCATCGAAGGCCATCGTCCGGCCACTCAGCGGCAGGTGCACAGGCACCTTGACCGCATTCTTGCAGGCCATGGTCCGTGTGTCTGCGAGCAGCTTGCCTCCCTCGGTCGCTGGTTCGTTGGCGTGCGAGGCGATCACGGCGTTCGGCCGCACCAGTTCGTTGACAACGTAGGCTGCCTCGGCCGGGCCGGTGGTGAAAGTGCCACCGATATTGATCACGGCGAGCTTGGCACCGTAATGGCCACGAACGACGAGATCCTGCTCGGCCGTAATGCCAGTATCACCGGAGAGATAGACCACCAGGCCGTTGCTGAACTGCACCACGTACCCTCCGGGTGGACCGACATAGGCCGTCAACCCACTCGCCTTGAGGGCTTCGGCATGCTCGTGGTCTAGAAAGGCCGGGTTGAGGCCGTTGCTGTGCACGGCGGGAACACTGGCGATGGTGACCCCGCCAACCTTTGCCGAAGCACCGAAGCGGACCAGCTTGACCTGTTTTGGATCGCCACCGAGCCGGGCAATCTTTTTCCTGAAAAATGAGGCCATTTCGGCACCAACCAGGAATTTGGCCTGCTTGCCAACAACGATATTGACGCTATTCGAGTTCGGCGTGACCTTGACCGAGAAATCCGGCTTGGCGCAGGTCCCGGCGTTGGCAGACGGCTGGTGGCGATCACCGAGATGATCACCATGAACGTGGGTCAACAGCACGGCATCGACCGTGCCGAGCCGCATGTCATCCGCACCACGAACCGTGCGCCCGGCATCGTAAAGAATCCGCGTGCCGTCCGGGTCCTCGAGGATCAGCGCACGGTCGAGGCGACAGAACTCGCCGTCATGGCTGCCGAGTGGGGTGATCTTGACGTTCGCGGCACCAGCGGCCTGGACGGCCAGTCCGTAGGACAGGACCACGATGCCTAGCATGACTCGTTTCATGGCGAGCTCCTCTTGCGTTTGGCGTCGGGGCGACATTTTCCCCGCACGGCAAGTCTAGGAGGCCATAGACAGATCGCCACCAAAGGAGTGGCCGCATGGAACGGTTTGTTGATCTCGGACAACCGGCGGGCACCCTCCACGAGGTTCGCCTAGCCGTCTGCCGATAAAACCCGCCTAGCGTTTGCGGTCGATGCGCAAGTCCGGCAAGTCAGCCGACCCAATCACATGCAGTACGACGCCACACCCGCCAAAAAAGACCACGCTGGCAGCGAGGCTGGAGAAAATCGGACTGAGGGTGCTGTAAGTTGCCGCCCAGTAGCCTGCACCCAATACCGCGACAAGCGCCGCGGAGTAACTGAGGTAGGCGAAAATCCGTGCAGCCTTCTGGCCGATTCCACGATGTTTCATCAGGTCACCCAATGGAGCATCACCAGCTTCCACGTCGTCAGGCATGGTGGCGGCACGCATTACGCTCGTTGACATTATTCATCCGCTTCCGTGCGACCTGAATCAGGCTCCGGCCTCAGGCTGGATCGCCTCCCCGGGGATCTCGTCAGCCCTGGGCCAGGAAACCAGCACGGCCTGCACCAGGGTCGCCAGAGGAATGGCGAAGAACACCCCCCAGATACCCCAGATGCCGCCGAAGAAGAGAATCGCGATGATGATCGCGATCGGGTGGATGTTGACCACTTCGGAAAAGAGCAACGGTACGAGGACGTTGCCGTCGAGAGCCTGGATCACCAGGTAGGCGATAACCAGGTAATAGAAATCGGGTGTCAATCCCCACTGGAAAAAGGCGACCAGGGTGATCGGTAGCGTCACCACCACGGCACCGACGTAGGGAATGATCACCGACAGCCCGACCGCGAGACTCAGTGTCATCGCGTATTGCAGTCCCATGATGGCAAAAGTGGCATAGGTCACGGCCCAGATAACCAGGATCTCGATGAACTTGCCACGTACGTAGTTGGCAATCTGCACTTCGACATCGGCCCAGACCCGGTTGGTGAGACCACGATCGCGCGGCAGGTAGCGGTTGAACCAGTCGAGGATCTGGCGCTTGTCCTTGAGGAAGAAAAAGACCAGCAACGGCATCAATACGAGGTAGACCAGCATGGTCAGCAGACCAACGATCGACGCCAGCGAGTAGCTGACCAGCGACTGGCCAAGTTCGGCGATTTCGGCGCGTACCGAGTCGTTGAGTGTGGCTAGCTGTTCGGGCGAAATCAGCAACGGGTAACGCTCGGGCAGTTGCATCAACGCCTTCTGGCCGTTGGCGACCATGCGTGGCAATTCACCAACGAGTTCGGTCAACTGCTGGCTGAGCAGCGGCAGCAGGCCCAGCAGGACCAGTAGCAACGCCGCCATGAACAGTGTGAACGCCAGCCATACCGCCGGCTGCCGCGGGACATGCATCTGCTCAAGCAGTCGCACCACGCCCTCGAGCACGAAGGCGATCACCAGGCTGGCCAGCACCGGTGCGAGCATGCCCCCGAAATAGACCACCACCAGCGTGCTGACCAGCAGCAGGACACCGAGGATGACCGCTTCCGGGTCGGAGAAGTAGCGCGCGTACAAGTTACGCAGAGGGGTAATCATGCCCCAGCTTCCTCATCGGCCACGCACTCGGCGTAGACCGTGCCAAACAGGGTCTCGAGTTCGTCGATCACCTCGACTGCGCTGCGACCATGCAACACGTGGGCAGTGACCAGGGTGGCGGCGGCATCGAGCAGCGGTGTGGAGTCAAGCATCGGGTAGGTGGCGCGCAGTCTTTTCAGTGCAGCAATCACGCTCTCACCATCCGGGCGCGGCAGATCGCGGGGTGGCTCCAGCGTCTCCGGACCCGGCACCTGGCGAGCGGCGAGGACCTCGGCATACTCGAGCAGGGCGTGGCGCCCGTCACCATTGAGAGCTGCATAGAGTTTCTGCAAGCGCTGGCGTCCGGCGCTCACGGCCCCGTCGGCCCCGGCATCAGGACTTCGGCTCGCGAGCGAGATCCCGTGCCACCTCGGCGGCACAGTAGTTGCGAGCAAAATTCAGCAGTTCATCCATCGCACGCTGGCGGAATTTCTGCTTCTGGCGAACAAAGGAGAACGGCCGTTCCAGCGGCGGGTCGAGCG
>QNFN01000154.1 GCA_003645555.1 Gammaproteobacteria bacterium
CTGATTACGTGGGTTTGGCACCGCAACCCCGGTCATCCTTGGGAACCTCTGATCGCCGCCGGCTTCGTCCGGGCGGGTGTATGGATCTTCCTGGAGAGGGCGACGACCTGGAGCGGTCTGTCGGGAGAAGACGACAGGAGGTGGGGAGCCGGCCTGTAAGCCGGGTTCTGTCGAGAGCAGCCATTCATCTGGACACGCGTCACCGCGTGCCTCAAGCGACCTACCCGGGAACCGTGCGGACCACACGCGACGGCGAACCGCCTGTTCCCCTATTTGGTCTTGCTCCGGGTGGGGTTTACCGTGCCGTCGAGTGTTGCCACCGACGCGGTGCGCTCTTACCGCACCTTTTCACCCTTGCCGGCGCTTGCGCGCTTAGGCGGTCTGTTTTCTGTGGCACTTTCCGTAGGCTCGCGCCCCCCAGGCGTTACCTGGCACCCCGTCCTCTGGAGCCCGGACTTTCCTCCATGTCCCGAAGGACACAGCGACTGCCCGGCCGACTCCCCGACGCCAAGATACTCGCACCCACCGGCGGCAACAACCATCAACCGGGCGGCATCTCCGAGGTGTCGTGGAGCGCTTGCGCCAAAGCATAGACCGCACGCTTCGACTGGCCGGTGACACGCGCCGCTATTGCCGCCGCGCGGCTCACCGGCAATCCCTCGTCGAGCAGCACTTCGATCAACTGACGGGCCGATTCGGCATCCGCGCTATCCGGCTCAGGTGCCCCACCGACGAGCAGGACCGATTCACCAAGGCACTGCTCAGGATCGGTCGCGACCCGTCGCGCAAGGGTGGTGAGATCGGCGTCCAATACGGTCTCATGCAGCTTGGTCAACTCGCGCGCGAGTACCGCCGGCCGTTCGTCACCGAAAGCCACGCAGAGATCGTCGAGGCACGCCGCCATTCGACGACCGGCTTCGTAGAAGACCAGGGTTCGCGTCTCACTCGCAAGCACTTGCAACCGGGCACGCCGTGCCGCAGATCGTGCTGGCAGGAAGCCCTCGAAAACAAAACGGTCGGTTGGCAGGCCGGCTACGGAGAGAGCGCAGATGGCGGCACAAGGACCGGGCGCCGGCACGACATTGATCCCGGCGCGACGCGCCTCGCGCACCAGCCTGAAGCCGGGGTCACTGATCAATGGTGTCCCGGCATCACTAATCAGGGCGACACGGCCACCGTGTTCCAGTTTTTCGACCAGACCGCCGACAGCGCCACGCTCATTGTGCTCATGGAGCGCAACCAGGCGGGTGGCGATGCCATAGCGTCCGAGCAGCCGTCGACTGTGGCGGGTATCTTCCGCAGCGATCAGATCGACATCGGCGAGAATCTCGAGTGCCCGCTGGCTGATGTCGGCCAGGTTGCCGATCGGCGTCGCCACCACGTAGAGTACGCCGGCCTTATTTGACACCCTTGGACCCCGTCCCGATACTTGTTGCTTGCCGTCCGCTGAACACCTGCGCGGACCCCCGCGAGGCATCGTGCCCGGAATCACCCTGCCGTGCAATCAACCCCTCTCCCACGCTATTTGCTGCTCGTGCTGCTCGCCATACTGGTCGGCTGCGCCGGAGCACCACCGGACCGCGAGGCAAAGCCACCGGCTACCGCCGATGCCGCACGCGCCCTTGAAGCCAACGGTGATTTCTCCGCGGCGGCCGAGACCTACCTCGCTGCCGCCGCCAACCAGCTACCCGCAGCGCGTACCGACCTGCGTCTTGCCGCGGCACATGCCCTGCTCCGGGCCGCAGAGCTGAATCGGGCCGAGCAAATCGCCCGTGAAACCGTCATCCCCAGCGGCGCTGCCGACCTCACCCTGAGCCGCGACCTGGTACTGGCCGAGATTGCCCTCGGTCGTTCGCTGCCAAATCTGGCCTTGCAACGCCTGCCAGAGACAGTTCCAGACAACCTGCCAGTTGCCCTGCGTCGGCAGCACCTCGAATTGCGGGCGCGAGCCCTGCTGCAAGCTGGCGACACCCTTGGCAGTGTCAGTGAGCGGCTGTTGCTTGGCGCACTAACCGATGACCCCGAAGCCGCCTTCTCCAACCAGCTTGCCCTGCTCGGTGCACTGCGCACACTCGGACCCGCACTGCCTGATCCGGAGACGGTGACACCCGAGCTGGCAAGTTGGATCGTACTGGCGCAGCTTGCCTCGGGTCCGCCACTCCATACCGTGGCACTTGAGGGCGAGTTGGCCGATTGGCACGCCCGCTACCCGGATCACCCGGTGCTGCCGGAGTTGCTGGCCCGCATCGCCGCCGAACGCCAGGCCGTACCCGCACCGGCCAACATCGCCGTACTGCTCCCGTCCAGAGGCCCGTTCGCCACCGCGGCAGGGGCCATACGCGACGGTTTCCTCGCGGCGCTTTATGCCGACAACGTGAACATCAATGCCAACACCGCACCGCTCACGGTGCGCTTCTACGACAGCAGTGAAACTGACACCCTCGCCACTTATGCCCAGGCCGTGACCGACGGTGCCGAGGTAGTGGTCGGACCGCTGCGCAAGGAAGCGGTCACCGAGTTGGCCGCAGCCACCAACCTGCCGGCGCCGGTCCTTGCCCTTAATCAACTGGGTCCGGACACTGCCGCCCCCGGCACACTGCACCAATACGCTCTGGCCCCCGAAGGCGAGGCCACCGCAGTGGCTGATCGGGCCTGGTATGACGGCCATCGACAGATAGTAATCCTGATGCCCGCGACCGACTTCGGCCAGCGGATCGCCGGTGCTTTCCGCACCCGTTGGGAGGCCCTCGGAGGGGTTGTGCTCGAAGAGCGCGGCTACGATCCGGATGAAAATGACTTCTCCCAGCCGATCACCGCCCTGCTCGGCCTCAGTGCCAGCAACTCCAGGTACAAGTCACTGCGAGGCCTGCTGCGGCGACCATTGGAATTCGAGCCACGGCGGCGACGCGACGCCGATGCGGTATTCCTCGTGGCGCTGCCGCGACAGGCACGCCAACTCAAACCCCAGTTGGCGTTTCACCATGCCGCCGACCTGCCGGTGTACGCCACCTCACACGTTTTCGCGCCAGCGTCTGGCGCAGACGCCAACCGCGATCTTGATGGCCTGCGCTTCTGTGATATGCCGTGGACCCTGGGTGCCGCCGATCCCGCACTCGCCGGTGGATTGCCGACCGCCTCCGGCCCACTGGCCAGACTGTTTGCCTTCGGTGCCGACGCTTACCACCTGCTCCCCTATCTCGCTCGCCTGCAGGGTGACCCGGAAGCCCGCCTTGACGCCCAGGGTGGCCTGCTGTCACTCGATGCGAGCGGTCGGGTGCATCGCCAATTGCTCTGCGCAGAGTTTGCCGACGGACTGCCGCGCCTACTCGGCTACACGCCCCTGCAGCAGTTGGCCATCGCCAGGCCACTGACCGGCCCGGCGTCGCACTGAACCGTCTCCGCACCATGGTTGCCCGGGATGCCGTCCGGCTCGATGGTGCCGCTGCCGAAGAGGTTGCCCGTGCGTACCTGACCCGAGCCGGACTGAAACTGCTGACACGGAATCACCGCTGCCGTGGCGGAGAGATCGATCTGGTAATGGAGGATGACGACAGCGTGGTGTTCGTAGAGGTCCGCTACCGTAGCAACACCCGCTTCGGGCGCGCCGAGGAGACTGTCGGCCCGACCAAGCAGGCACGCCTGCTGATGGCCGCCAACCACTACCTGCAACGACACGCCGAACAACGGCCGGCCCGCTTCGACGTTGTCGCAATCCATCCGGACCCGACCGGCGGCCTTGAAATAGAATGGATTCGCGATGCTTTCGGCACCTGATGCGCCACTCGAAATACCAGGGGGCCTCTGATTAAATCTGGACGCCGTAGACTGTGATTTGGAAGGCTTGGATTTGCGGCGCAAAGCTGAGCTTTTCGGATACCAGATACGTGGTGATGATTTGATCAGAGGCTCCCTAAACACCATGCAAGGAGATGCAAACATGAAGCATGCCCTCTACCTGATCGCCCTGCTCACCATACTGCTGCAAGGTTGCACGGCAGTGGTGGTTACCGGTGCCGCGGCCGGAGCCTCGGTGGCCTACGACCGGCGGACAACCGGCACCATGATCGAAGACCAGAATATCGAGATTAAAATCTCCTCACGCTTCCATGACGACCCCCAACTGAGCGAGCAAGCACATATCAACGCCACCAGCATCAATCTCGTGGTGCTGTTGACTGGTGAAACCCCGACCCCAGACCTGCGCGCCCGCGCCGAGGAGATCGCGCGTGGCGTGCCAAGCGTGAAGCGCGTGGTCAACGAACTGGCGGTGGCGGCACCGAGTTCCATGACCGCCCGCGCCAGCGACACGCTAATCACTTCGAAAGTCAAAACCCATCTGCTCAAGGGGGAACTGCCCGCTTACACCCCGGAACGGGTCAAGGTGGTCACCGAGGCGGGTGCGGTCTACCTGATGGGGTTGGTCACTCGCATCGAAGCCAATGCCACCATCGAGGAGACCCGTCGGGTCGGCGGCGTGCAGCGGGTGGTCAACGTCTTTGAGTACGTCGACTGAAACCGGGCAAGCTCACGCGATGAGTTCCGCCCGGTAGACCTCTGCATCGGCCTCGCTGAAACAGCAGGCGAGAAGGCGCTCGAACCCACCTTCACGGGCCCGCAACACGTCGATGGCGATCGCCGCCGCGCGCTGTTTCGGGAAACCGTAGACCCCGGTGCTGATCGCGGGAAAGGCGATGCTGCGCACGCCGTTCTCCCGGGCCAGGTCGAGTGCCCGCCGGTAGCAGGAGGCTAACTGCGCGTCTTCGCCCGCATTCCCGCCATGCCAAACCGGGCCGACGGTATGGATCACCCAGCGGGCCGGCAGATTGAAACCGGGCGTGATGCGCGCCTCACCGGTCGGGCAGCCACCGAGTTCGCGGCAGGCGGCGAGGAGTTCCGGACCCGCGGCCCGGTGGATGGCCCCGTCGACCCCGCCGCCACCAAGCAGGCTGCTGTTGGCCGCGTTGACGATGGCGTCGACGGCAAGGTGGGTGATGTCCCCGGTGACGACCTCGAGCATGGCGGTCACGATGACGGGTCGTCGCCCTACTTGACCACTTTCAGTGCCGGGCGACCGTCGGCGCGTAGCGGCTTGTCCGGTGGGGGCTCGTCGCCGCCCTTGCCTTCCTCCGGCGGAAACATCATGCCCTGGCCGTTTTCCCGCGCGTAGACCGCAAGCACCGCGGTAATCGGCACGAAGACCTCGGTGGGGCAGCCGCCGAAGCGAGCCTGAAAGTGGATCACCTGGTCACCCAGTTCCAGCCGGTCGGTCGCGCCCGGGCTGATGTTGAGGACAATGCGCCCGTCCTCGA
>QNFN01000155.1 GCA_003645555.1 Gammaproteobacteria bacterium
CTCGTCCGGTGCGAGCTTGCGGTGTGGCGCGGCTGGCTCAGAGGACGTCCTCTCCACCGACCAGCGGTGAGTGGTCGTTGACGTCGGTTCGGGCGTCTTGGCGGGCGAGCAGTTTTTTCTGTGCGGCGTTGGGGAGATCGGTGAAGCGCAGCACGCCCTTGTCGACCAGTACGCTGACCAGATCCTCGACGACGCGGGCCATCGCCAGGTCCGACTCGTCCAGCAACCGGCGGTGATCCTGCAGGCCGAGGATCACCTCGAGGCACTGCGGGGCGTGCAGGTTGCAGCCCTCGGGGATGCCGCGGGCTAACTCGTCCCCGAACAGGAACGCCATGACTTCGGGATCGCTGATCGAGGCTTCTTCGGCGTCCGGGCTGTCCGAAGTCTCGACCAGTCCGCTAATATTGCCGTCGTCATCGCGTTGGATGTATGGCACGACCGGGACGCCTCCCATATAGTGAGCGATGTCAGGATTCTAACAAGCATAGACACCTCCACGCGCTAAATGATCAATTCAGAAACATTGGCGGCGCCTGATGCCCTTAATGTGGGCAACGGGGACATGCGCCAGGATGCCCTGCTCGACGCCCTGGTGGTGGTCGCCCGGCTGCTCGGAAGGCCGATTTCAGGTGAAACCCTGCGTGCCGGTCTGCCGCTGGTGGACCACCGCCTGACCGTGGAACTCTTCCCGCGGGCGGCACATCGGGCGGGTTTGAGCGCCAAGCTGGTCCGCCGGAGTCTCGACCAGTTGCCGTCCCTGTTGCTGCCGGCCGTGCTGCTGCTCGAGGACGGACGCACCTGTGTGCTGACTTCGCGCGACGACAGCGCAGGTACTTACACGGTGATCTGGCCCGAGACCGAGAGCGGCCACGACACCCTGGAGCAGGCTGAATTGCAGGCGGCCTACCGGGGCTACGCGTTCCTGGTGAAGACAGCCTACGTCCCCGACGAGTCCAACGGGGCGGAGAAATCGTCCGACCGTCACTGGTTCTGGGGGGTGATGCGTCGCTCGTGGCGGGTCTACCGGGATGTACTCGCCGCCTCGTTGCTGGTCAACCTGTTCGCCCTGGCGATGCCGCTCTACATTATGAACGTCTACGATCGGGTGGTGCCGAACCAGGCCTACGAGACCCTCTGGGTTTTGACCATCGCTGTCGGTGGCATTTTCCTGTTCGAGGTGGTGATGCGCGGATTGCGCGCCTACTTCCTTGACCTTGCCGCACGCCGCTCCGAGCAGGCATTGTCGGCGGCGATCTGCGAGAAGATGCTCGGCCTGCAGATGGCCGCCCGGCCGGCCTCGGTCGGCAGCATGGCCAATCAGGTCTCGGATTTCGATCGCCTGCGTGACTTCATTACCGCCACCACTATGACCGCGGTGATCGACCTGCCGTTCATGGTGCTGTTCCTGGCATTGATCTACTGGATCGCCGGGCCGTTAGTACTGATCCCGGCACTGGCGATCCCGGTGGTCCTGGTCTACGTGCTGCTGATCCAGGGACCGACGCGGCGCGCGGTGGCTGAGGTCATGGAGGCCTCCTCGCGCAAGCACTCCACTCTGATCGAGAGCCTCTCAGGCTTGGAGGCGCTGAAAATTCTCGGTGGAGAATCGCTGCAGCAGCGGCGCTGGGAACGGATCACCGAGCAGGTGAGCGCGTCGGGTATGCGTGCCCGCCAGCTCTCCGGGACCGCGACGTTGATGGCCAACCTGCTGCGCCAGTCAGCCTGGCTCGGCATGGCCGTGGGCGGGGTCTACCTGGTGTTCGAGGGCGAGCTGACCCAGGGCGGTCTGGTCGCAGTGCTGATCCTGACCATGCGTGCCGTGGCGCCGCTGGCCCAGGTGACCGGTCTTGCCGTGCGCTACAACCAGGCGCTATTGGCGATGCGCTCGCTGACCCATTTGGCGGGCTTGCCCCAGGACCGCCGCGAAGGACGCAGCTATGTTCATCACGATCGGCTCACCGGTGCGATCGAGTTCAGCGATGTCACTTTTACCTATCCACAACAGAACCAGACGGCACTTGAGGGGGTCGATTTCAGTATCGAAACGGGCGAGCGGGTCGGCATCATCGGTCCGATCGGTTCCGGCAAGACCACGCTAGGCAAACTGCTGCTCGGTCTCTATGAGCCGACCTCCGGGGCCGTGCGGGTCGATGGCTACGACCTGCGCCAGTTTGATCCCGCCATCCTGCGCCGGAATATCGGTTGTGCCAGCCAGGATGTATTCCTGTTCCAGGGGACGCTGCGCGAGAATATCGCCATGGGTGCCCCGTGGACCGAGGACGAGGCAATCCTCAATGCCGCCGACATTGCCCAGGTGACCGATTTTGCCTCGCGCCATCCGCAGGGCTTCGACATGCAAGTCGGCGAGCGCGGTGAGCAGCTCTCCGGCGGCCAGCGCCAGACCGTTGCACTGGCTCGTGCCCTGCTGCTCGACCCGCCAGTGCTGCTGCTCGACGAGCCGACCAGTTCGATGGACAATGCTACCGAAGGCCGGTTGCGAGAGGCGTTGAAGGAGTACGTCGAGGGGCGCACCTTGCTGATCATCACCCACCGTGCTTCATTGCTCGACCTGGTGAGCCGGCTGATCGTCCTCGACCACGGCCGCGTGATCGCCGACGGCCCGCGTGACGAGATCCTTGAGGCACTGCGCCAGGGGCGCCTGCATGCAGTGAAGCGGGGAGGGGGCTGAACGGTGGCACGCACCAGGCTGCATGACGCCGACCTTGACTACGTCAACGACCCGCGGGAGGTGCTCGAGCGGGGCACGCCACGCCATGCGCGTTCGATGCTCTGGCTCACCATCTTGTTTGTCATCGCCGCCATTGGTTGGGCCAGTCAGGCCGAGATCGACGAGGTGACCAAGGGCAGCGGCAAAGTGATCCCTTCGCGGCAGATCCAGGTGGTGCAGAACCTCGAGGGAGGCATCGTCTCCGAGATCATGATTCGCGAAGGCGAGATCGTCGATCCGGGCCAGGTGCTGTTACGCATCGACGACACCCGATTTTCGTCATCGTTCCGGGAGCGCGTGGTCAACCGTTCTTCGCTGGAAGCGAGGCTGGCGCGACTCCGGGCCGAGGCCGAGGGGGGTGAGTTCAGTCCTTCCAAGGAGCTTGTCGCCGCGTCACCAGCCGCCGTGAATCGTGAGCGTTCCCTGTTCGCCAGCCACCAGGAGCAGTTGGTGGCGCAGGTCGATGTCTTCAAGCAGCAGGAGGTGCAGAAACGCCAGGAACTGCAGGAGTTGCGCTCTCGGCTCAGCGGATTACGCGCCAACCAGAAACTGCTCATCAGTGAACTGGACATGACCCGGCCGCTGGTGGCCAAAGGGGCCGTCTCCGAGGTCGAGGTGCTGCGCCTCGAGCGCAAGGCGATCGAGGTTCGTACCGAGATCAACGCCACTCGCCTCGCCCTGCCTAGGGTTGAGGCGGCCCTGGAGGAGATCGGGAGCCGCATCGAAAGCGTCGAGATTTCTTTTCGCAACGAGTCTCGCGAAGAGCTCAACGCCGTCGCCTCCGAGCTGGCCGGCATGAGCGAATCGGCGGTGGCACTGGAGGACCGGGTTAATCGGACCTTGGTGCGCGCCCAGGTCCACGGCACCGTCAAGCGACTGCTGATCAACACCGTCGGTGGCGTCGTCCAGCCCGGGTCCGACCTGGTCGAGATTGTGCCTCTCGAGGATACGCTGCTGGTCGAGGCGCAAATCCGGCCGGCGGACATCGCCTTCCTCAGCCCGGGCCTGTCGGCCATAGTGAAGATCTCTGCCTACGATTTTCTGATCTACGGTGGCCTCGACGCCGAAGTGGAGCACATCAGTGCCGACACCATCCTCGACGAACGTGGCGAGAGCTTCTACCTTATCCGGGTGCGTACGAAGAGCAATTCCCTCGGCACTGAATCCGAGCCGCTGCCGATCATCCCGGGCATGCTTGCCCAGGTGGACATCCTGACCGGCAAGAAGACCATCCTGCACTACCTGATGAAACCGGTACTGCGTGCCCGTGTTGAATCCCTGCGCGAGCGCTAGACTGAGTACAGAATGATCTTCTTATACAGCCATGATGAGACGGTGCGTGCCCGCTGGGAAGAGGCCCTGAGCGAACGCGATGATGTGCAGGTGGTGTCCGCAGAGCAGCCGTTGGCGGCGGCCCTGGCCGGCTTTACCGAAGGGGTCGTGCTGGCCGACCTGGCGGCCGATGACCTCAAGTCACCCGGTCGGCTCGAGGCTCTGTGCCGGGTGCATCCGGCCAAGCACCTGGTGGCCGCCTACGTGACCCTCTCTCCGGCTCAGGCGATCGACCTGTTCCAGGCCGGGGCCCGCGGTTACTGCAACCGCTACATTCGGGCCGAGTTGTTGGTCGAAGTGGTGCGCGTGGTCGAGGCCGGCGAGGTCTGGGTTGGTGAACAGCTGATGTCCGGCCTGCTGCGCGCCCTGCCTCGCTCGGTCAATGCCATCGCCGCAGATCACCCGCTTCTGGCTCCGCTGACGGACCGTGAACGCGACGTTATTCCCTATATAATCAATGGCATGGGTAACAAGCTCATCGCCCGTGAGCTAGCCATCACCGAGCGTACCGTCAAGGCGCATGTCAGCAGCATCCTGCACAAGCTCGGCGTGACCGACCGCATGCAGTTGGCCATGTTGTTGACCCGGCCGGAACAAAACCTCTAAGTCCCTGTTGTCCTTAGGGACAATAGTTATTGGCCAGCAAAATACTTAACTAGGGTGTAGACGGAACTCCGTTCGGGGATCCGAAGTGTGCCATCTGACGAGGAGGTCGGTCATGGCTACATTCGCAGGTGAAGTTACTCAAGTGGTCGGCACAGTCGTCGCAATTGATGCGGCCGGCAACGAACGCACACTGAACGTAGGCGACCAGGTGTTCGCCGGCGAGGTGATCCGGACCGGGGACGGTGGCTTTATCGCCATTGCTCTCGTGGATGGTGGCCGCTTCGACCTCGGCCGAGACGGTGAGGCGACCCTCGACAGCGACGTAGTCGATCTTGAGCCTGACCAGGGGGCGCCCACGGGGGACGAGGGTGCGCTCTCGGTTGAAGCCCTGCAGGCGGCGATTGCCGCCGGCGTTGATCCGACGCAGTTGCTGCCGGCCACCGCGGCTGGACCAGCTGCAGGTGGGCAGGGTGGTGGACCCGATGGAGCTGGTCACAGCTTCGTGATCCTGCCGCCAGGCCTGACCGAGAACGTGCCTGGCGTACCGGATTTCGTGACCCAGGGCTTCGGGGTCAACTTCGGTGATCTGCCGGGACCGCGTGAGGATTTATTCGAGGAA
>QNFN01000156.1 GCA_003645555.1 Gammaproteobacteria bacterium
CGGCAGCGTGTCGGGAAAGACCGGCCGTGGCAGGCGTGCGCGCCGTGTGGCGACGCGGGCGCGGGAGTCGGCGATCGCCTGCTCGAGGCGCGCCGGGTCGGGGTCACGGCGGAGGCGCCGCAGGCGCGGCCGGTCGCGCAGCAGGGTGTCGTTGAGGTGCCGCTCCCGGGGGGTGTTCGCGGGCCTGGTCATGCCGGGGCGGGCGGGCCGGTCGGGTCCGGGTTCAACCCTCGGGCAGCAGCCGGCGATCGAGCAGGCTGGCGATATTGTCCGCCGACAGCGGGCGCCCGACCAGGTAACCCTGGATCTGGTCGCAGCCGAGCGTCCGCAGGAAGCGGACCTGGTCCTCGTTCTCGACCCCTTCGGCGATGACCCGCAGGTCGAGACGGTGGGCCATGGCAATGATCGCCGCGACGATTTCAGCGTTGTCGGCGTCATTGGGAACATTGCGGATGAAGCTGATATCGATTTTCAGCGAGTCGATCGGCAGGCGCTTCAGGTGGGCCAGGCTGGAGTAGCCGGTCCCGAAATCATCGACGGCAATGCGTACGCCCATCTCGCGCAGCCGGTGCAGCCTGGGTTCGATTTCATGGGGCTGTTCGACCAGCATGGCTTCGGTCAGCTCGATCTCGAGCCGCTCGGCGGCGAGCCCGGTGGTCGACAACGTCTCAGCGATCGACTCGACCAGGTCGGGCTGCTGGAGCTGGCGCGAGGAGAGGTTGACCGCCATGGTGATCTCGGGCAGGCCGTGGTCGAGCCAGGCGCGAGCCTGGCGGCAGGCGTGTTCGAGCACCCACTGCCCGATCGGCAGGATCAGGCCGTTGCTCTCGGCGATCGGCAGAAAATCGGCAGGCGAGACGAAACCGAGCTCGTGGTTCTGCCAGCGCAGCAGCGCCTCGACGCCGGTGGTCTGGTTGCTGACCAGGTCGACCTTGACCTGGTAGTTGAGCTGCAGCTCGTCCCGCGCGATCGCCTGGCGCAGGTGGTTTTCCATGTTCAATCGCTCGATCGACTCGGTGTTCATCGACTCGGTGTAGAGCTGGTAGCCGTTGCGGCCAAGGTCCTTGGCCCGGTACATCGCCTTGTCGGCTTTCTTGATCAGTTCCTCTACTGTTTCACCGTCATTCGGGAAGATGGTGATCCCGATGCTCGAAGTGACATAGAGTTCGTGCTCCGCGATGACGAACGGCTCGCGAATGCTGTCGGTGATGCGCCGGGCGAGCTGCGTCGCGTTATTGGTGTCCTTTATGTCGGGCATGATCACGGTGAACTCATCACCACCCATGCGCGAGACGGTGTCACCGTCGCGCACGCAGTCTTTCAGACGCGTGGCCATTTCACACAACACCGCGTCACCGACGCTGTGGCCGAGGGTGTCGTTGATGCGCTTGAACAGGTCGAGGTCGATGAACAGCACGGCCAGGCGCTGTGCGTGGCGCACCATCTGCGGCAGGGCGAGCCCGAGGCGGTCGTGGAACAGGCGCCGGTTGGGCAGACCGGTCAGGGCGTCGTAGTAGGCCAGCGCGCGGATCTGGTTCTCGCTCTCCTTGCGATCGGAGATATCGGAAAAGACGCCGGCATACTTGTGCTCGCCGCCGAGGTCGTCGCGGATCGAGGTGATGGTCAGCCATTCCGGGTAGATCTCGCCGCTTTTACGCCGGTTCCAGATTTCGCCCTGCCAGAAGCCCGTTTCCTTGAGACTGCCCCAGAGCTGTTCGTAGAACGTTTCGTCATGGCGGCCCGACTTGAGCAGGGCCGGGGTGTTGCCGATCGCCTCTTCGGCGCTGTAGCCGGTCAGCTTGGTGAAGGCGGGGTTGACCGACTCGATGATGCCTTCGGCGTTGGTGATGAGCACGCCGTCGAGGGAGGCGTCGATGATCTGCTTGGACAGCCGCAGGCTGCGCTGCGACTCGATCAGTGCCTGCTCACGGTCGCGCAACACCTGCTCGAGGTGCGAAACCTGATCGTGCTCGAGCAGGCCGAGGATGTCGGTGAAGGAGAGCACGCCGATGATCTTCTGCCCGTCATCGGTGATGCCGAGATGGCGGATGCCGCGGCGTACCGAGAGGTCTCGCGCCTGCAGCAGGCTGTATTTGTGATCGACGGTGACCAGCGGTCGTGTCGCGGTCGCACCCACGCTGCGCGTAACCTCGCGCAGCGCCACTTGGCGCACCAGGTCGCGTTCGGTGAGGATGCCGGGCAGGCCGTCGGGGCCGGGCGCGACCACGGCGGCATCGACCCCGGCCGCGTGCATGCGCGATGTTGCCTCGGCGAGCGGGGTGTCGGCTTCGAGCGTGAGCAGGGGTGCGCGCTGGGCGCTGCCGACCCGGCGCGCCTGCAGGTAACGCTCGAGTCCGTAGTTCAGGACCACGTCGGTCTGCGAGATGATGCCGGCAAAACCACCGCGGCTGTCGAGTACCAGCAGGTGGCGGATGCCTTCGTCGTGGAAGCGATGGCCGATGTCGTCGATGACCACCTGCTTGGTGGTCGTCTTGACCGGTGCACTCATCTGGGTAGAGATCGGTTGCTCGATCTGCCCGGGGTCGGTGAGGTCGAGGCGCAGGGCGTCGTGCTCGGTCCAGATGCCGACCGCATCGCCATTGTCGACCACCAGCACCGAACTGCAGCGGTGGGTGCGCATCTGCACCGCCGCCTGGTACAGCGGGGTCTCAGGAGGGCAGGTCAGGAGCTCTTCATGGAGCAGGTGGCCGACCAGCAGTTCACCGCTCACACGCCGGCTCCTTGCGATGGGTGGCGGGATGGCACCTGCTCACGCTGCGTTCCTCCTGGTCCAGGATGTGGGTGGCTGGACAGTGTCGAGGTCGTGTCAACCCGGTGGTGCCGGGTCGGAACGATGGTAACGCAGGTTCTTGCGCTGGCGCCACGGCCGCCCTGAGGTTCCTTGACCCTTGGGTCGGCCACGCGATAATGGCGTCTCGCCGGTATTTGGCCCGGGATGGGAGAAGCAATGAAGACGCGGCATTACGACGCAGTGGTGATTGGCAGCGGGCCCGGCGGCGAGGGGGCGGCGATGACGCTGGCCAAGGCCGGTCGCGAGGTGGCGATGGTCGAGCGC
This sequence comes from Gammaproteobacteria bacterium, assembly GCA_003645555.1. Taxonomy (GTDB): domain Bacteria; phylum Pseudomonadota; class Gammaproteobacteria; order QNFN01; family QNFN01; genus QNFN01. The sequence continues at coordinate 3,077 of QNFN01000156.1, forward strand.
CACACCATGGTCGGTGGCGGCTGCACCCACTGGGGCACGATCCCGAGCAAGGCGCTGCGCCAGACCATTCAGCGCATTACCGATTTTCGCGAGGATCCGCTGTTCCAGCAGATCGCCGAAGCAACCGACATCACTTACCCGCAACTGCTGGCCAATGCCGAGGCGGTGATTACCAGCCAGGTACGTATGCGGCGGCGTTTCTACGAACGCAACAAGGTCGACGTGATCCACGGTCAGGCGTCTTTTCTCAAGCCGAACCTGATCGAGGTGGTTGGCCCGAACGACGCCCACAAGCAACTCAGTGCCGATCATTTCATTGTGGCCACCGGGTCGCGCCCCTATCGACCCGATGATATCGATTTCAGCCACCCACGGATCGTCGACAGCGACACCGTGCTTGGCCTGCAAGAAACGCCACGCTCCATCGCGATCTACGGTGCCGGGGTGATCGGCAGCGAGTACGCGTCGATTTTCAGTAACCTGAATATCTCGGTGCACCTGATCAATACCCGCAGCACGCTGCTCTCCCATCTCGACCAGGAGATCACCGACAGCCTCAGCTATCACATGATCGACCAGGGGATCATGCTGTTCCACGGCGAAACCTACGAACAGGTCGAAGCCGGTGACGACGGCGTCGTAATGCAGTTGCAGTCAGGCAAGAAGATCCGCTGCGACGTGCTGATGTGGGCCAACGGTCGCACCGGCAACAGTCAGCAGATGGGACTCGAGGGAATCGGTGTCGGCATCGATCATCGCGGTCACATCGCCGTCAACGAGCACTACCAGACCGCCCAGGCGCACATCTACGCCGTCGGTGATGTCGTCGGCCCGCCCGCGCTGGCCAGTGCCAGCTACGACCAGGGGCGTTTCTGCGGCCGCCACATCATCGACAACGACAGCGACCTGGCGCTGGTGCGCGATATCCCGACCGGTATCTACACCAGCCCGGAGATCAGCTACATCGGTCGCACCGAGCGTGAGCTGACCGAGGCGCAGGTCCCGTACGAGGTGGGTCGGGCGATCTTCAAGAACCTGGCGCGGGCGCAGATCACCGGCTGGACGACCGGCATGCTGAAAATCCTGTTCCACCGGGAAACGTTGCAGATTCTCGGCATCCACTGCTTCGGCCACCAGGCCTCCGAGATCATCCACATCGGCCAGGCGATCATGGCTCAGCAGGGGGAGGCCAACACCTTGCGCTACTTTGCCGATACCACGTTCAACTATCCGACCATGGCCGAGGCTTACCGGGTTGCGGCACTGAACGGGCTCAACCGGGTTTTCTGACGCGCCCAACGGGGTCGTTCAGCGGCGCCGGTTCAACACCTCGCTCGCTTGAGGCAAAATGGCCGGCCCGTGGCGCTTCGTCGCGGGCATGCCTGACGCAAGGAGAAGCTCATGGCCAGAACGGAAACCCCAGTCTGTGATTTCGGTCAGCCGGCGGTCGACTTCAACCTGCCCGGCACCGATGGCAGGGACTGGACGCTGGCGGAGTGCCGCGGACCGAACGGTCTGCTGGTGATGTTCATCTGCAACCACTGTCCCTACGTCAAGGCGATCAGCGATCGCCTGATCCGTGATGTAGCCGAGCTGCGTGAACACGGTGTCCACGCCGTGGCGATCAGCTGCAACGACGTCGCCGCCTACCCCGATGACTCGTTCGATAACATGAAGGCACTCGCCGAGCGGCTGCAGTTCCCGTTTCCCTATCTCTACGATGAGAGTCAGGCGGTGGGACGCGCCTACGGAGCGGTCTGTACACCGGATTTTTTCGGTTACAACGGCGACCTGGAGTTGCAGTACCGTGGTCGTCTCGACGCCAGCGGTCGCGAGCCGGGACCCTCCGATGCCCGTCGTGAATTGTTCGAGGCGATGGTGCGGGTGGCCGGAGCCGGCCGCGGGCCAGAGCAGCAGACGCCGAGTATGGGCTGCTCGATCAAGTGGCGTGACGACGACTGAGCTGCTGGGGAGCCTCTGATCAAGTCATGAACTCGCATCTTGCGCGCAGAATATCCAGCTTTTTCGTTGCCAAGCTTCGCAATAGCTCGCTATTACGTGCGCTTTGCGCCTCAAATCTGAACATTCTGAAGCACAATCTACTTCGTTCAGACGTAATCAGAGGCTCTCTGGAGGCACGCCAGCCGATGTATATAAAATAGGTTATTCAAGCAATCAAAATTACTTACTGTTATTTA
>QNFN01000157.1 GCA_003645555.1 Gammaproteobacteria bacterium
GACTAGCATGCAACTGGCCATATTGGGGGTGGCATCGGACTGGGCCACCCGCATCTTGATCGGGATTTCGCGAGGCCCTGTCTGGTTGCCGTTGGCGTCCCGGTGCATGGCCGCGGCTGGCCACCGGATCAGGTCAGTCGTGTAGGCGTATTTTTTTTGCAATGTTCAATCAAATCAAGTATTAATAGCGTGGTTTTAAAAATTACAATAAACATGAGCGGCCTAACCGGCGATCGACCGGCACGCCGCGACGCGGTTTGACCCGTGGCTGCAGGTCAGAAGGGGCTCCCTGTCTGATCATTTCGCCGAGAAGCCACGCCGCAGATGATCTACAGGGAGGGAGGCATGGCCGGTCAGGCTAGCGGTTCTGATAGCAATTCAACTCGGCGCCAGAAGAGTTCTCTGGCACGCGAAGCGACCCTGGGCATCGTGCTTATCCTGGCCATCTCGGGGGTTGCAGCCACCCTCAGTCTTTTCGAACTTGATCGCATACGGAACCTCGCAGGCAATGCCGTAACCGAGGTGCTGCCCGCGGCCCAGCAACAGCACCAACGGGCCGTGGATGCCGCGAGCCTGTTTGCCGCCTATCACCAGCTACTGCACGGCCACGGTCACGAGATGGAGGAAATCCAGGGTGATCAGGCCCGGCGTGAGGATGCTCCCGACGGCCGTCGGGGAGCGATGCTGTCACGGCTGGTGGCCCGGGCTGAATCGTTGCAGGAACAGGCCAGTGCTGAAGAGGTGCGCAATCTCGACGAGGTGATCAGGCTGTCGACGCGGGTGGTTGCTATTGCGCGTGAGGAGGTGGCCCTCGGTGAGGAGTTGCACACCATCATCGCGCAGGGGCAGGAGTTGGCTGATGAGGTCGCCACCGTTGCCAATGATATCGCCCTGGACAGCACGCGTGGCCTGGAACAGGGATTGGCCAGCATGGACATGGGGTTGAGCCGATCGGAAGACACCATGAGTTTCATGGGTGAGCATGAAATGTTGTCGCGGCAGATCCAGTCGATGTCGTTGGTGCGTGCGGCGGCGAACGAGATCACCAGGCTGACCTATGACCTGTACCGGATTCTGATGCTTACCGAGCACCTCGAGGATCCTGCCGGAGTGCGCCAGGCCGAACGACAGTTCGAACAGCAATTGCTCGAGTTCGAACCGCTTCTGGCCACGCTCGGCGAATCCCCGTCCAACACCGGGGATATCGACACCCTGGCCCGGCTGCTCGATCGCATCTCGCCCCTGGGTCGGGTGTTCGCGCTACGTGATCGACTGCTCGAACTCGAGCGGGAGAAGGAGGCGGTGACCGGTGTCGTCGATGAGCACCTCAACGTGGTGGCGGCAACCTTGAACAGCGCGGCGGGTGCGGTCTCCGCGCGCGGCATCGAGCGTATCGTCGCTACCTCTGAACTGACCATGATTATCGTCATCGTCAGCATCGCGATCAGTGCCATCGTATTCCTGGTCCTGGTGCTGGTCGGCCGGCAGCAGGTGATCCTGCCGTTGGCGGCGGCCAGTGGCGCACTCGATGCTTTGCGCACGGGTGACATCGACGTTGAATTGCCACCGATGCGTTTGCGCGAACTGGACTCGATTCGCCAGTCGCTGATCCGCTTCCGTGAGTCGACCATCGAGCTGGCCGAGGTCAATCGGCAAATGGAGCAGGAGGTCGACGAACGCCGTCAGTCTGAGGCCTCCGCCCTGCAGGCGCGGCGCGAGACCCTCGATGCCATCGAGAGCATCGACGAGGGCTTCATCCTGTTCGATCGGGACGAGCGGTTCCTGCTGTGCAACAGCCGGTTCCGGCAGATCTATCCCGAAGTTTCTGCCCAGATTCATGAGGGGGTCACCTTCAAGGAAATTTTGCACGGCAGTGTCGTGCACTGTAATCACGAGGACCTCACCGGCCATGAGGAATCATGGATAAGCACGCGTCTGGCCGGCTTCCGTGCCCTGGAAGGTGTCGATGAACGGCAGTTGCAGAATGGCTGCTGGGTCAGTATCGCCGAGTTCCGCACTCAGGACGGTGGCACGGTCTGCATCCATACCGACATTACCGAGCGTCGCCGTGCCCAACAGGATCTCCTGCGGCGCACCGCCCTGGTACAGATGCTGCGCGAGATCGCGTTGGAGACCAACGAAGCCGCCAACATAGACGAGGTGATCCAGAGTTGCCTGGACAAGGTTTGTCTCCATTCCGGTTTTACCCTCGGTCACGCCTACATCCTGGACAGTGACGGTGATGATGCCAAGGAACTGCTGTCCACCGACCTCTGGACCATGTCTGACCCTGGGCGCTATAAGCCGTTCCGCGAGATCTCCGCGGCGATGCGTTTCCGCCATGGCGACGGCCTTCCGGGCCAGGTCTGGGCCAGCGGCAAGCCGGTCTGGATCGAGGACGTACAGAACGACACCAATTTCCCACGCCGGCCGGTGGCCGAACGGGTAGGCATCCATGCCGCCTGCGCCTTCCCGGTGCTCGAGCGTGATCGGGTGGTCGCGGTTCTGGAGTTCTTTTCCGACCAGCCGCAGCCTCGCGACAAGGCACTGCTTGACGCGGTCACCAGCCTGGCGACCCAGCTTGGCCGGGTTACCGAACGCAAGCGGGCACTGATGACGATGAACAAATTGCGCCAGGCGGTCGAGCAGAGCCCGGCGATGATCATGATCACCGACCTGCGTGGAGTCATCGAGTACATCAATCCGGAATTCTCGGCGATTACCGGTTACCGACCGGAAGAGATGATCGGCCACACTCCGGCACTGCTGAAATCGGGCCACACTGATACCGAGGCCTATGGCAAGTTATGGACCCGGATCAGCGGTGGCCACGATTGGCGTGGCGAGTTCCGCAACCTCAAGAAAAATGGCGACAGTTACTGGGCCGCGACTTCGATCTCACCGATCCGCGACCAGGACGGCGCGATCACCCACTATCTCGGCATCGCTGAGGACATCAGCGAACGCAAGGAAGCCGAACAGCAGATCGAGCATCTGGCCCATTTCGACAGCCTGACCGAGTTGCCGAACCGGGCGCTGTTCCGTGCCCAGGCCAAGCAGATTCTCGCCGGCGCGCGGCGCCACACCAACCCGGTCGCCATGCTGATGCTCGACCTCGATGACTTCAAGGATGTAAATGACTCACTTGGTCATGCGGTCGGTGACGAGTTGCTCAAACTGGTCGCCACCCGCTTACACGCGGCCATGCGTGAAGGCGACATCGTCGCCCGTCTCGGTGGCGACGAGTTCACGGTAATACTGCCCGATATCGGTGGACCCGATGCGGTCGACAACGCGGTCCGGCGCCTGATCGAAATCATCTCGCAGCCCTATGTTCTCGAAGCGATTGACCTCTACGTCAGCGCCAGCATCGGCGTTGCCATGTATCCGGAGGATGGCCAGGACGTCGACGAACTGCTCAAACATGCCGACCTGGCGATGTACCGCGCCAAGAGCCGGGGACGTGGAACCTACAACTTTTTCAAGACCTCGATGGATCACGAGGTGCAGCAGCGCAAGACCATCGAGACAGCGATGCGCGCCGCTCTCGAAAACGAGGAGTTCTACCTGGTCTATCAGCCGCAGATCGATGCCCATGATCACCGGGTGATTGGGGCCGAGGCGCTGCTGCGTTGGAACCACCCTGAACATGGCAGCATGTCACCGACCGAGTTCATCCCGGTAGCCGAGCGCAGCGGGTTGATCGTGCCGATCGGTGAATGGGTGCTGGAGCAGGCGTGCATGCAGGCTAAACGTTGGCTTGACCGGGGTGTCTCCCCGATGACCGTCGCGGTCAACCTGTCACCGGTACAGTTCAAACATCATGATCTGCTTGGCATGGTCGGAGACGTGCTGAAGCGGACCGGGCTGCCGCCGAGTGGTCTGCATCTCGAGATAACCGAGTCTGTCGTGATGCAGGAAACCGAGACCAACCTCGGCCTGCTGCATGCGCTGCGAGAGATGGGTGTTCACATCGTGCTCGACGATTTTGGCACCGGTTACTCATCTCTGAGCTACCTGACCACCTTGCCGGTGGACAAGATCAAGATCGATCGATCGTTCGTAACCAGGATCACCAGCGACCTGGTGCACCAGAGCATCGTCAAGACGATCGTCGAACTGGGCAACGCCCTGGGCAAACGGGTCAATGTCGAGGGTGTGGAGACCCGGGAGCAGCTCGATATTCTCAGTCGCAACCGGATCGATGAAATCCAGGGGTTCTACTTCAGCAAGCCGCTGAGTGTGACCGATCTCGACCAGTTGATTCACGATGGAGTGCGGCCGGCACTGCGAGCGCCGTCACCGCCGTGATGCGATAGCGGCCAGAAATGAAGGGGGCGGGTGCCAGGCACCCGCCCCCGAGTCCTTAGGGAACCTCTGATCAAATCATGAACTCGCATCTGGCGCCCAGAATATCCAGCTTTTTCGTTGCAAAGCTTCGCAAGAGCTAGCTATTACGTGCGTTTTGCGCCTCAAATCTGAACATTCTTAAGCGCAATCTGCTTCGTCCAGACTTAATCAGAGGTTCCTTAGGGCAGGGATCAGAAGGTGTAGCCACGCTCGCCATGCTGAGCGACATCCAGGCCTTCCGTCTCCTGTTCCTCGTTGACGCGCAGGCCGATCAGCACATCGAGGGCCTTGAGGATGATGAAGGTCAGGATGACGTCGTAGATGATGGTCGCGACGATGGCGTAGGACTGGACCCATACCTGCCCGGCCATGGACATCCCCTCAGCGAGACCGGAGCCGCCGAGCGACTCGGCAACGAAGACGCCAGTCAGCAGGGCACCGATGATGCCGCCGATGCCGTGAACGAACTTGGGGCACTGATGGCCGACGACGGACGGGCCCGACGGCTCTCCAACGTGGCAAAGGGGCAGATGGCCGGTAATGGGGCCGACCGGCTTGCCGGTCTCATACACTCGCTCACCGAGTGATCATGCAACCCCGCGCCTACTCCGTCTTCCACCTCAACCTGGCGTTCTCCTCGATCGCCGAGGAGGCCCGATCCGCGGTGATAGAGCGGTGTTATCACCCACTGCTTGACCTAGTCGAGTCGGCTGGCCTGCCATGGGGAATCGAACTCACTGGGTGGACACTGCAGCAGGTAGAGCAGATAGACCCGGGGTGGGTGGAGCGCCTCAGGGGACTGGTCGATTCCGGTCAATGCGAGCTGATCGGCAGTGGGTGGACCCAACTCATCGGACCGCTGGTCCGCTATGCAGTAAACGTCTGGAACCAGAGACTCGGAATGGAGGA
>QNFN01000158.1 GCA_003645555.1 Gammaproteobacteria bacterium
ACCGCCGGTTGCTGGACGAGTCGGACCTGGCGATGGCCCGCGTGCTGGAGGACCTGGTCGGGGTCCTGGTCGACAAGGGCGTGCTGCGCTTCACCGACCTCCCTGAGGCAGCTCAGAAAAAGCTGCTTGCCCGACGCGGGGCACGGACAGACGTCAACGGACACTCACCGCTGGTCGGTGGAGAGGACGTCCTCTGAGCCAGCCGCGCCACACCGCAAGCTCGCACCGGACGAGGACCCTGCTCCTGATGCTGGCGCTCGCCTGCGCCCTGGTGCTGGCCAAGAAAGAGTTGCTGGTCATCTCCGACGAGCTGCTCGCCCGGGTCGAGACCACCTACGGTGTGTCGGCCCGGGTGCGCGTCGACGACTGGTCGAAGCTGCTGGCCCGCACCGATCTGCCGGACGACATGAGCAAGATCGAGGTGGTCAACCGCTTCTTCAACAAGATGCGCTTTATCGACGACATCAAGCACTGGGGTGTAAACGACTACTGGGCCACACCGATCGAGTTCCTCGGCAGCAACGGTGGCGACTGCGAAGACTTCTCGATCGCCAAGTACTTCACCCTGCGTTACCTCGGCGTGCCCGAGGAGAAGCTGCGCATGGTCTACGTCAAGGCGCTGAAGCTGAACCAGGCCCACATGGTGGTCGCCTACCTGCCAACCCCCGATGCCGAGCCACTGATCCTCGACAACCTGGTGCCCACGGTGCGCAAGGCCTCCACGCGACGTGACCTGAAGCCGGTCTACAGCTTCAATGGTGATGGCCTCTGGTTGGCCAAGGAGCGGGGCCTGGGCAAGACGCCGGCCGGCAAGGCCGACAAGCTCAGCCTCTGGACCCAGTTGCAGCGACGTCTCCAGGGTACCGACTGGCGCGTAGCCAAGACCTGAGCCACCGCGCATGACCTCACCCAAACGCGCCTGGCACCGCCCGGAGGCCCTGCTGCTGTTGATGGCGGTGGCGATGCCGCTGGCGTTCGGCACCTGGCTGGCGCTGATTAACAATTTCGCCATCGAGCGCGCCGCCTTCACCGGCGCCGAGATCGGCATCCTGCAGAGTCTGCGCGAAATTCCAGGCTTCCTCGCCTTCACCTTCATCTTCCTGCTCGCCTGGGTGCGCGAACAGACCCTGGCGCTGCTGTTTCTGCTGCTGCTAGGGTTCGGGGTGGCCATCACCGGCCTGCTGCCGAGTTTCAGCGGCCTGCTGGTGACCACCTTCGTGATGTCAGTCGGCTTCCACTACTTCGAGACCGCGCGCAATTCGTTGACCCTGCAGTGGCTCGAAAAGAGCCAGACCGCCGCTTTCATGGGCAAGATGATCGCCGCCGGCTCGGCCGCCTCGCTGCTGATCTACGGCATGATCTGGCTGTTGCTGGAACATGGCGGCCTGTCGATGGCCTGGGTCTACGCAATCGGTGGCGGCCTGGCGGTCGTGCTGGCCGTGGGCGCGTGGTTCGCCTTCCCCCACTTCCCGGAGAAGGTCGAGCAGCACAAGAAACTGATCCTGCGAAAACGCTACTCGCTCTACTACGTGATCACCTTCCTCGCCGGCGCACGGCGGCAGATCTTCATGGTCTTCGCCGGCTTTCTGCTGGTGGAGAAATTCGGTTTCGACGCCGCCGCGATCAGCCTGGTATTCCTCGCCAGCATGGCCCTGAACGTCGTCGCCGGCCCGGCCATCGGCCGGCTGATCGGCCGCATTGGCGACCGACGGGCACTGACCTATGAATACATCGGCCTGTTCTTCGTCTTTACCGCCTATGCTTTCGTTGACAGCGCCTGGATCGCCGTCGTGCTCTACCTGCTCGACCACATCTTCTTTGCCATGTCGATCGCCATCCGCACCTACTTCCAGAAAATCGCCGACCCGGCCGAGATCGCACCGACCGCGGGTGTCGCCTTCACCATCAACCACATCGCCGCCGTGCTGCTGCCAGCACCGTTCGGCCTGCTCTGGCTGGTCTCGCCGTCGGCGGTGTTCCTGGTCGGTGCCGGACTGGCCCTGCTCTCACTCGTCTGCGTCCGCCTGGTCCCGACCGATCCGCGACCGGGGCGGGAGTGGGTGTTCGCCAAGCCGGTTACCACCGAACAGCAGGCCGGCTGAGTTCTTGTTGCCAAACGTGGAGCGGACCTGACCAGCCTGCCGCAGATAGCGTCACGCGCCGATCACGGCACCTGCTCGACCACCGCCCGGGTCTCGGCTGTGGGACCACTGAGCCCGGCAGCGAACAGCGCCGCGCAACACCGCTCGTAAGTCGCCGCCGCCTCGACGGGGCGACCGTCTCGTTGCTGAGAAATCATCAAATCACGATAGAGAACTTCGCTGGCCGGCTCGACCTCGATGGCCCGCTCGAGACATCGAACAGCCTCGTCGGCTTGCTCACGCGTGTCGTGATGCGCAGCGAGACGGGTGACACAACGAATGAAACGGGCCCGCCACTGCTCACGACAGGCCAGGTACTGGGGGGAGCCGTCGTCGCCGGCAAGAAAGCCACCCCGGTAGAGTGTAAACAGCTGCTCGACAAGCGGTCCTGTAGCATCATCCCCAACAACCGAAGACGGCCGACTCAATACCAAATCAAGCTCCGACACAACCTGGCCCAGCGCCCAGGTATCCAGCCAGCAGCGGTCCGGATCGAGGCTCAATCGACCGTCTCGCAATAACACCATGCCGTCGTCCCCGAGCAGCTTGCGCAAACGGTGCAGGGTCGTGTTCAGCGAGCGATAAGCATAATCACCCTCGACGTGGGGCCACATGGCCTCGGCAACCTGCTCGGCACGTACCTCGTGTCCGCCCAGTGCGATCAATGTTTTGAGCAAGTTGGTCGGACGATTCTGTTTCTTGCCTTCACCAACGGCTGATGCCTGTTCGGTTTCGATGACGAAGGTACCCAGGGTGCGTATGCGTAGCGGCCACGGCCACGACTCGAGATGGTAGGGCGGAATCGCCGGCCGCAGCCCACGCCGACGCACCAGGGCCTGGGCGTACTCTTCCTCGATCCCTTCCTCCAGCGCCGTCTGGCAGAGTCGGCTCATCATTTCAGGCTGCCAGCCAAGCACGTGATAGTAGCCATGCTCACGTCCGAGACTGAACGCGTAACGCAGGGAATTAAGGCCCGATTGACGACGCCCATGGGCCAGGGCGATATCGGCCCAGGGCAGGAGCGCCATGAATGCCAGGAGATGGCTGTTGATGTTGCGCGTCAAGGCGTGGACCTTACGCAAGTGGGCACCGCACTTGTGCTCGTCATGGGGAGCAATAATCGGTGCCATCGCCAACCGGCAGATCACCTCATAAAACGGAATACCGACCTCGGTGGACAGGCGCAAGGCCTGCTTCTGCTGCTGGTAGGCCGTGACCGGATCACCCTGGAGTTGGGCATGCCATCCCGCGACGTAGTAGTAGAGACAGAGGTCAAAACGACGCAGGCGATGCAACTCGTCCTGCAATTCATCGAGCCAGGTCGACGCGGCACCGAGGTCTCCCGCGGCGAGGCAGGCCGCCGCGGCAATGGCCCGGAGTTCCCCGGTGTACTGCTGGACACCACTTGCTGAGGCCACGGCAAGGGCCTGGTGAACCTCTTCAAGGGCCCCGTCGCGGTCATTGACCAGCATCCGGTACATCGCTTCGGCATGTCCGAGCGCAACCGCTCCGAGCGGTGCGACCGACCCCCTGGAAGCGAGCTCATGCAAGCCATCGAGAACACCCCTGGCACGTTGGAAATGGCCGGTCCACATTATTGAAATTGCCACCTGCGGCTCAATCGCCAGACGCAGCTCCGGGTTTCCGGACTCCTGTGAGAGCGTATAGGCACGATCAAGCCACTGACGCAGCTCGGCAACATCGGGCCAGCGCACCATGGTCGCGCTGAAGACACTGCAGGCCGCCCGCGCCTCGAGTTCCGGGGCCAGCGTACCTTCCCGCTCCTGGAGCAGACCCGCCAGTTCATCGATCCACGGATCGAGCAGGGAGAGGTCATCCATGTCCCGCAATACGGAATCGATGATCCCGGCACAGGAAAGGATTTGGCCCGTCGTATCACTGGATCCCTCACCGGTGAACAGCGCGTGGCTGCGTTCGAACAACCGGCGACTTTCGCGCGGCATGGCGTGCAGCTGGCAAGCCCCGTTCCAGTAGAGCAGCCAGGGGTTTCCGGTGAATGACCTGGCCGGGAAGGCGTCGAACCAGGCGGTCATCGTTTCCGAGCGTCCCTGCGCGATCAGGGTCGATGCATGCTCGGCGATCAGGGTTGCCGCCCGCCCCCAGGCATCGAGATCGATCAGCAACTCGATTGCTTCTTCTACCTGGCCTACCTGGAGCAGCAGGTCGGCCGCCTGCTCGCGCCACCGGTTGGAGCGCTTGGGCGGCACTTGGTCACGAACCCGCCGCAGGAGAAATTCACGCAGCATGGGGTGGAACTCGTAGACCATGCCGCTTGGCAACTGCCGCTCGCTGACAAAGTACCCGCCGTGAGCCAGTCGCCGCAGGGTAGCCTCCCCCTGTCCTGTCCCGTCGAACGCCATGGCCATTTCCTGACTCAACCGCTTCAACACGGCCGCCCAGAGCAGGAATTCCTGGGCGTCGGTCGGCAGCTTCTCGAAAATCTCACCTGCCAAGTAGTCAAACAGGACCTGGGGCAGCATCGATTCGTGGCCATGAATCGCGGCAAGATCCACCGGGCCATGTTCGAGTAGCAAGACCAGACCCGCGGGCCAGCCCGCAGTTCGCCGGTACAGGGTGGCGAGCGCATCTTCGTCGAGTTCCGGTGATCGCTTGATGGCGATTGCATCCGACTCCTCGCGTGTCAGCTGCAGTTCCGGCCAACCGAGTTCAACCAGTGCCGCACTGGCCCGCAATCGCGCCAGTGCGGCAGGCGGTTCGTCGCGGCTGAGCACCATCGCCTTGCACCCTGCAGGCGCTTCACCAAGGCCATCGCGAAACACCTCGACAAGCTGTGACTGCGGAGGAACCTCGTGATAATTGTCGAATACCAGCAGAAGTCCATCTGACGCCAACTCGAACAGCTGGCGAAAGAAACCTCGACTGAAGGTTGCGATGTCATCGAGGTACTCAGGCCCAAGCAGGGGCAGACCGCTCCCGCCCTCGGCACCAAAGCTTATCGCTGCTTCACGCAGGTAGTAGAAAAAGGTGGCGATATCGGCATCACCACGATCAAGTTGATACCAGATACAGGGCTGCTGGCGGCTTTCGATATAACTGCCGACCAGTGTTGTTTTCCCGGCCCCTGGCGGCCC
>QNFN01000159.1 GCA_003645555.1 Gammaproteobacteria bacterium
GTGCCGAGCAGGTTCAGGTTGGGGCCGTTGAGTAGCAGGATCCGGGTCACGGCTGCATTCATCCTTAGAGGTTGATTGGCGACCGGTTGAGGCTGTTTTCAGGGGAGATACCGGCCAGATCGACGCATTTCTATCGATGCGCCAAGCACGCGCATTGTGCGCCCCGTCCCGCTGGTTGTCCAGGGGTTCAGCGCAGGGCGGAGTCGATCTGACGGCTGAAATCGGTGGCGTTCATGAAGCCCATGACCCGGAAATCACGGCGCTCGTTACCGTCACGGTCGAAGAACATGATGGTTGGCGGTCCGATCAAGCCGAACTCCTTCAGCAGGGCCCTGTCGATGTCGTCGTTGTCGGTGACGTCGGCTTGCAGCAGCACTACGTCAGCCAGCCTTGCCTGAACGCCGGGGTCACTGAAGGTCTCGTGTTCCATCTCTTTGCAGGTGATGCACCAGTCGGCATAGAAGTCGAGCATCACGCCCTGCCCCCGGTCACTCGCCAGTGCGACCTCGCGCCGCAGTTCATCGACGCCCTTGATTCGCTGGAAGGCGAGTTCCCGTGTGGGGAGTGCCCCCGCCTGGAGGCCGCTCTGCCCGACGCCGATGCCGCGCAGAGGCTGGAACACGTCGCGGCCGCCGCTGGCAGCCCCGACCAGTAGCACGGCACCATAGAGCAGCATCACCAGCCCCGCTCCTTTCCACAGCCGCCGCCAGCCGTGGCCTCCCGGGGACAGGTGGTCGAGAGCTCCGAGGTAGATTGCCGAGACGATCAGCAGTGCGGCCCACATCGTCATGGTCAGTGATGCCGGCAGAATGCGCTCGAGCATCCAGATCGCCACGCCAATCAGCAGCACACCGAAGATTGCCTTGATGACATCCATCCACGGCCCGGCCTTCGGCAGCAGCTTGCCGGCAGAGGCTCCAATCAGCAGCAGCGGGGTGCCCATGCCGAGGCTCAGGGCAAACAGGGCGACGCCACCGAGCAGGGCATCCCCGGTCTGACCGATGTAGATCAGCGCGCCGGCCAGCGGGGCGGCGACGCAGGGACCGACGATCAGGGCCGAGAGGAAGCCCATTACGGCGACCCCGGTCAGGTTGCCGCTCTTTTGGCGATTGCTGGACGCGCTGAGGCGGCTCTGGGCCCAGTTCGGCACCTGCAGGTCGTAGAGGCCGAACATCGACATGGCGAGGACCACGAACAGCGCGGCGAACGTGCCGAGGATCCACGGGTTCTGGAAGGTTGCCTGCAGGTTGCTGCCGAACAGCCCGGCCAGGACGCCGGCAACGGTGTAGGTCATGGCCATCGCCAGCACGTAGACCACCGATAGCGTGAACGCTCGCCGGGTCGTCACCGTGGTGCCCTGGCCGACAATGATTCCCGACAGGATCGGGATCATCGGAAAGACGCAGGGGGTGAAGGAGAGCAGCAGGCCGAAACCGAAGAAGCTCAGCACTGTCAGCAGGCTGGTGCCCCTGGCGAGACTGGCCGCGATACTGTCCTGCTCACTGAGTGAGGCAGGTGCCGGTGTGGACGTTTGCCTGGTCAGGGCCGGGGTGACGGTAGCGGCCTGTGCCGTACTCAGCAGGGGCAGGGAGATGGCCAGGTCGCGTGTCTGTGGCGGGTAGCAGATGCCACCTTCGGCGCAACCCTGGTAGGTGGCGGTGAAGGTCAGTGGCCCGGGTGCCGGGTCGCTGCGGTCGAGGGGAACCCGTGCCGCCACCTCACCGGTGTAGATCTCCATTTTTCCGAAGTAGGGGTCATTCTTGGTCTTGCCCTTCGGCAGGTCGGCCGTGCCGAGTTGGATGGCATCGTCGGCGGTGGAGAAACCAAACTTGTCACGGTAGAGGTAGTAACCGTCGGCAATCTGCCAGTGGGTGATGACGGCATCACCTTCCGGGGTGGCCTCGGCGCTGAGGACGAAGGCCTGGTCCACCTCCAGGAATTCCGGTTCCTGGGCGCCGAAACCGAGACGCTGGCCGAGCTGGGCGAGAACGCCCAGGCCGCCGCTCCCCGAGCCGCTTGCCGCGACCGGCAGCGCGACGTCGACGCGGCGGGTCTCTGGCGGGTAGCAGATACCGATGTCGGCACAGCCTTGCGCCTTGACGTCGAGCGCGAGGATGTCGCCGGTGGCCTGGCCACTGTAGGGGACGGTGATGGTGACGTCACCGCGGTAGATAGCCATCTTGCCGAAAAAGGCGTCGTCCTTGATTTCGGTTGGCATCGGCAGTGCCGCCTCACCGAGGGTCACTCCGTCGCTGGCACTGGCGAAGCCGAGCTTGTCGCGGTAGAGGTAGTAGCCGTCGGCGATCCGCCAGACGACTTCCAGCCGGTCGCGGTCAGCCGTGACCGCAACCCGGTAGGCCTCGGTCGGGTCGAGCAGCTCCGGCTCGCCGACCAGGCTGAAGGCCGGGGCCGCCGTGGCCAGGGCCACTGGCAATAGCAGGCCGCCGAGAAGGCAGGTGAGAATGCGTTTCATGAACCCCCGTCCAGCGTGTCGTCGAGCCACGCCAGGTAATCACTAAGTCCCTGTTTCAGTGAGACCGCCACCACCTCGGGAAGTTCGTAAGGGTGATGTTCGACCAGCACGGTCTCCACCTCCTGATAACGATCGACCCGGGTCTTGGCCAGCAGCAGGACCTCGCTGTCCTGGGTAATCTTACCCTGCCAGCGGTAGACCGACGTCACTCCTGGAAGGATATTGACGCAGGCCGCCAACCGGCGCTCGACCAGAATGGTGGCCAGCCGTTGGGCGGTCTCGGCATCGGGGCAGGTGCTCATTACCAGCAGGTGGTCGGTCATCGGCAGCCTCATCTCCGGTCCGTGACAGCCTCTGCCGTCGGGGGTATAAAAGGGTATCCCGCCCGACCGGCGTTGTCATCGGTCACGCGTGCGGCGATCAGGAGATTTCGGAGTATTCCCCTTGAATCCATTCGGCGCATTGCTGCTGCTGTTTCTCGTTGTCCCGTTGGCGGAGATCTACCTGTTGATCCAGGCAGGTGGGGCCATCGGCGCCCTGAACACGGTGGCCCTCGTGGTGCTGACCGCGGTGGCCGGTGCCTGGCTGTTGCGGCTGCAAGGGCTCGCGACCCTGCGTCGTGTGCAACAGAGTCTCGAACACGGCGAACTGCCGGAGACCGCGCTGATCGAGGGTGCCTTGTTGCTACTCGCCGGTGCGCTGCTGCTGACCCCTGGATTCCTGACCGACGCCTTCGGTTTTCTGCTGTTGGTGCCGGGCGCCCGTGTCGCCTTCGCCAGGGCCGTGTTGGCGCGAGGCGTCCTTCACGCCAGCAGCCACGTTGAACAGCGCGATGTTGGCCCCTCCGACGACGGGCGGGTGATTGAAGGCGAAGCACGTCGCGAGCAAGATGGGGACTCGTAACGAGGCATGCAAGGCGCGGCCTGACTGGAATGCTCTGGTGCGGAATCTCCATCCAGACCGAAGGGTGGATTTTTGTTCAATTCGTTCAAGCCAAGGAACCTCTGATCAAATCATGAACTCGTATCTGGCGCCCGGAATGTCCAGCTTTGTCGTTGCAAATCTTCTCAATAGCTAGCTGTTACGTGCGTTTTGCGCCTCAAATCTGATATCCGAGCCGACTGGATCTACACCAAGATCGAGAATGACGATTGGAGTTGGGACGATTTCCAGTACGCTGATGGCACGACGGTAGATCTTGTCGACAAAGAGAGCGTCAACTTCGTCGGCGTCAGCTTCTACCATAGGTGGCGCTGACCCTCGCCGGAACCGGTAACGCTCGGCTCGCCTCGGCGGGCCGAGTTCTTTCGTGGGCAGTGTTACAGCGCGTATACGCGTATAGATAAGGTATCTGGATCGCGGTCGGGTGCCTGAAGGCCGCGGTTGTCGGGCAGCGGCTCTAACTAGGTAAATATTTACCCGCCTGACCCTTGACTTCGCAAAGACCGCCCCTATTATTAGCACTCACTCGCGGCGAGTGCTAACAGGCGTGCGCCGTGACCGACACCAGAATCCACAGGAGCGATTGGGAGCTTATCGATGAAAATCAGACCTCTGCATGACCGAGTGATCGTCCGCCGCACCGAAGAGGAGCGCACCAGCCCGGGTGGCATCGTCATCCCGGATAACGCCACCGAAAAGCCTTCCAAGGGCGAGATCATCGCGGTCGGCAACGGCAAGATCCTCGACAGCGGCGATGTGCGTGCACTCGACGTCAAGGTCGGTGACAACGTCCTGTTCGGCAAGTACTCGGGCACCGAAGTCAAGGTCGACGGTGAGGACCTCCTCGTGATGCGCGAGGAAGACATCATGGCCGTCATGGAAGGCTGAACAGCCTGTCCGACCGACCGAACACAGAATTGAACTAGAGAGGAACTACTGCAATGCCAGCCAAAGATGTGAGATTTTCCGACGACGCCCGGCAGCGCATGCTGCACGGGGTCAATGTCCTGGCCAACGCGGTCAAGGTGACGCTCGGCCCGAAGGGCCGCAACGCCGTGCTCGACAAGAGCTTCGGCGCCCCGACCGTGACCAAGGACGGCGTTTCCGTGGCCAAGGAGATCGAGCTCCAGGACAAGTTCGAGAACATGGGTGCGCAGATGGTCAAGGAGGTCGCTTCCCAGACCTCCGACGTCGCCGGTGACGGCACCACCACCGCGACCGTGCTGGCCCAGGCGATGCTGCGTGAAGGCCTCAAGGCCGTCGCCGCCGGCATGAACCCGATGGATCTCAAGCGTGGCATCGACAAGGCGGTGACCGCCGCCGTCGAGCAGCTCCAGGACCTGTCCGCTCCGTGCGCCGACGACAAGGCGATCGCCCAGGTTGGCACCATCTCCGCCAACTCCGACGAGTCGGTCGGCAATATCATTGCCGATGCCATGCAGAAGGTCGGCAAGGAAGGCGTCATCACCGTCGAGGACGGTTCCGGCCTCGAGAATGAGCTCGATGTCGTCGAAGGCATGCAGTTCGACCGCGGCTACCTGTCGCCGTACTTCATCAACGACCAGCAGACCATGAGCGTTGCGCTGGAAGACCCCTACATCCTGCTGCACGACAAGAAACTCTCGAATATCCGTGATCTGCTGCCCGTACTCGAGGGTGTCGCCAAGGCCGGCAAACCGCTGCTGATCATCGCCGAGGACGTCGAGGGCGAGGCGCTGGCGACGCTGGTGGTCAACACCATCCGTGGCATCGTCAAGGTCGCCGCCGTCAAGGCGCCGGGCTTCGGTGACCGCCGCAAGGCCATGCTCGAGGACATCGCCATCCTGA
>QNFN01000160.1 GCA_003645555.1 Gammaproteobacteria bacterium
ACCGTCTGGCGGGCCAGGGCGCTGCGATCGCGATGCGCCAGTGCGCCGAGAACATTCCGGCCGGATGCGATCTGGTCGTGCATTCGGCGGCGATGCACGAGCAGAACCCCGAGTTGCTCGAAGCGAAGCGGGTGGGGGTGGAGGTGCTCAAGTACTCGCAGATGCTCGGGCGGCTGATGGCGCAGCGGGTCGGCATCGCGATCGCCGGCACGCACGGCAAGAGCACGACCACCGCAATGCTCTGCCACGTGCTCATCGAGTGCGGCCTCGACCCGAGCTTCATCGGCCCGGGCATCCTGGCGCTGCTGCACCGCTACAACGCCGACTCGCGTGATGGTGGCCGTGCCGAACGGATGACGCTGGGGCATACCGACCAAGGTTTCTGGGGCTGCACCGCGGTGGGCTACTGCTCCGAGGTCTGCCCGAAAGGCGTCGACCCGGCCAACGCCATCAACCAGAACAAGATGGGCAGCGCCATCGATTACTTCCTCCGCTTCTTCCGCCCGAAAGGAGGCCAGTGATGAGCGAACGTCGACCCTATCGCCGTTCCATGCACCGCTGGTGGCTCAGGGATCCCTATTTCGTCCGCTACATGGCACGCGAGATGACCTCGTTGCTGGTGGCCGTCTACGCACTGGTGCTGCTGGTCGGGCTGGTGCGGCTGGGCCAGGGCGAAGCGGCCTACATGGGATGGCTGCAGGCACTCCGCAGCCCGTGGTCTGTCGCTGTCCACTCGGTGGTGCTGGCGACCTTCGTCTACCACACGTGGAGCTGGTTCCGGATCATGCCCAAGACGATGCCGACCCTGTTCCTGGGCGGTCGGCGGGTACCGCAACAGGCGATCACCATCGCCGGGCTCGCGGCCGCCGCCTGCGCCTGCTTGGTGTTGCTGGCGCTGGCCTGGGGGGCGGCCTCATGAGTCGCTCGCACGAACCGGTCTTCTGGTCGCTGTTTGGCGCCGGCGGCATGCTCGCGGCGCTGGTCGGTCCGGCGCTGGTGTTCATCACCGGCATCGCCGTGCCGCTCGGCCTGCTCCCCGCCGAATTGATGAGTTATGAGCGCCTGCTCGCTTTCGCCGGGCACTGGGCCGGCAAGTTCTGCGCCTTTGGAATCGTGGCCCTGTTCCTATGGCACGCGGCGCACCGCATCGCCATCACGCTGCACGACCTCGGCATCCATGCCCGACTCGCGACCCAGGTAGCCTGTTACGGTTTCGCGCTGGTCGGCAGCCTGGTTGCCGGCTGGGCGCTGCTCGCTATCGGCGGTTGACGTTCTGATACGAATGCTGGCCCTGTGAACGTCTGGAAAGTCGCCAAAAAGGGTGCCCTTTTACTGGCATGGCCAGTGGGATATAAATGGACGAGATGATCGGCTGATGACTCCGGTCGATGGCCCGCATGGGGAACGCCACATAAATACATGGATGGGCGCGGTTCGTGCCGTCGTCTCCCGGTATCCTTCCGGTGCGCTGCAGTGCATCGATGACTAGTTGATCGCTCCCTTCCGGTGGGGTGCCACACCTGGGGTGGTTAGCTGCCTGCTGCGCGGCCTGATCGTGCGACAGGTGGCGTTGTTTCATCGCCAAGGCCAGGTTCAGCCGCACCCGTCGCCAGGCGCATGGAGACCCGTGAATTTTCGCTTCACGCAACCCAGTGCGCTCGGGCAGATTCTTATGCCGTGGGAGTGGAACAGAGCAGGCGGTTGAATGACCGCTCGGGCATGCGGTGCAGCACCCTGGCGATCAGTGCCACCAGCAGGATGGAGAAGACGAGGCGGGCAACGAAGACGCCGGAATAGTGTGCGCCGAGGGCCATGAAGAACAGGGTGTCCTCGATCAGGCTGTGACTCAGGCAGAGCAGGCAGGACGACAGGAACACATCTTTGCGGCTGACGCGCCCGGAGCGGGCCTCGCGCATGATGAGTGCACCGCCGTAGGTGATGCCCAGCAGCACCCCGGTCATGGTCATGGAGGTGGTCGCCGGATCGATGCCGATCAGTCGCAGCACCGGAGCCATGGCTCGTGCGATGAGTCGGGTCAGGCCGTAGGTATCCATGGCCCGGAGCAGGGCAAGAAGAACCATCAGGATGACGAAGATGATGGCCAGTGACCGGGCGCTGTCGACCAGCCAGGTAATCCAGCCTGGATCGGTCTCCCCGGCGGGCAGCCAGGCGATGACGGCAGGCTCTTGCAGGGTGCCGCTGATGCCGTAACCGGTATCGAGCAACCACCCGAGGAGTACGGCGGCGACGAGGCGCAGTATCGTGGTGAACAGGAAACTCACACCTGCCTGCTGGAGGATGCGTTGCTCGATCGGTAGCGAGTGGGCTACCAGGATCATGGTCGCCAGTATGGTGATGTCGGCCCCGGTCAATGCTGTCGTGGGAAGGAGGGTGACGAGTGCGGCCGCGGCCGCGTAGGGATTCACCACGATGGCCGTCACCCAGACGATCCCCATCTCTCCGGGCAGGCCGACGAGCATCATGACCGGAGCAAAGTAGCCGGCGATCAGGTCGACCAGACCCAGTTCGACCGCCACTTTCACCGCGACCATCACGGGGACCATGACCTTCAGCAGGTCCCGGTAGAGCGAGACGGTTTCACCCCACAGCTTGCGCGGGGCATCGGTCGATGTGGTCATCAAGGGCTCCTTGTCTGGAGCGACAGAATAGTCTTGAATAAGCGAAATAAGCGGTCTATTATTGCGTATTATTGAAATAATATTCGTAAATAGTTGTTAAACCAACAATATAATTGCATATGGAAAAGACCGACCGGAAGATTCTCGAGATCCTGCAGGCCGATGCCGACATCACCAACGCCCGGTTGGCCGAACAGGTGCATCTTTCACCCTCGAGCTGTCTGCGCCGGGTCCAGAAGCTGAAGGAGCAGGGAGTTATCGCCAGAACGGTCGCCCTGCTCGACCAGGAGAAGTTGGGGCGTGACCTGACGGTGATCGTCGACGTGGTGCTGGAGCGGCACGGGGCCGAGGACCAGCGCGACTTCATCCGCACGGTGAAGGGCGAGCCGGCGATTACCCAGGCCTTCCTGGTCACCGGCGACGTCGACGTGGTGCTGTTCATGACCCTGACCGGGATGAAGGAGTACCAGGCGCTGTGTGATCGGCTGTTCCACCACGACCGCAACGTCCTCCGCTACCGGACGCTGTTCTCGATGGATCACTTCAAGAACGAGACCGCGCTACCGATTCCCGTTTAGAGCGGCACGACAAAAGGTTCGCTTCGGACAGGGGTGATGGGTCGGCAGGACCGCCCGTTCAAGGCGCAAACGGCGCGATATCCACCGTCGGCTCACGACCGACGATCAGGTCACGGATCACCTCTCCGGTGATCGGTGTCAGCAGGATGCCGTTACGGTAGTGGCCGGTGGCGAAGTAGAGCCCCTCGGCAGGCCCGGCGCCGAGCAGCGGCGTGTTGTCCTCCGGCGCGGGACGCAGGCCGGCCCAGCTGTCGGTCATGCGTGCGGAGGAGAGCCCCGGCACCATGTCCATCGCCATGCCACAGATCCGGTGCAGCCCTTCCGTGGTGACGGCCTTGTCGAAGCCGCGATCCTCCAGCGTCGAGCCCATGACGACACGGCCGTCCGCGCGCGGGACGATGTAGCCGCTGTAGCCGTAGATGATGTGCCTGAGCAGCGGCGGCCGATGCTCGACCTGGATGATCTGCCCGGCCATCGGTTTGATCCGGGTACGGACCGGGGGCAGGCCGGCAATCCCGGTACTCCAGGCACCGCCGGCGATCACAATGTGGTCGGCGTGAATCACGCCATCATGGCTCTCTACGCCGATCACCCGCTCCCCCGACCGGGCCAGGCCGGTCACGGTGACGCCAGAACGAAATTCGCCGCCCAGCCGGGCCACGGCCGATGCCAGGGCGCGTGCCAGTTGCACCGGGTCGACCTGATGATCGTCCGGGTAGTAGTTGGCCCCGACCATCCGTTCAGTCAGTGCCGGTTCGATTTCGCGAGCCTGCTCACGGTCGAGGATCTCGACCCGCAACCCGCGCTGCATCATCCATTCGGCGCGACCGACCGCGATACTCCCTTCACCGGGATCGAGGGCTACCTCGAGTACCCCGGAATCTTCGTAGCCGATCGAGACCGAGGTCAGTTCCTCGAGTTCACGCGCGTAGTCGCGGTAACGCGCGCGGCTGGCGAGACAGAGCTCGAAAAACGGTCCGGCACCGGAGACCTCGGACTGGGCGCCGAGGATCCCGGCAGCGGCGGCAGACGACTCCGCGCCGGGCAGGGATTTCTCCAACAGCGTCACCTTGAGGCCGGCTTCGAGCAGGCGGTGGGCGCTGGCGCAGCCCATGACGCCGGCTCCGACAATCAGTACATGTTCCACTCGATTCTCACCTTTCAGGAAGCCCCGATTAAGTCTGGACGAAGAGCGCGACTATCCAGTATCGATAGCATTGTGCACCGTATTAATCCCGGTCACGGGCAGGATCAGTGTCCGGTAAAGGGCGCCCCGAGAAAGCGTCAAGCGAACAGGCTGTTGAACACAAAGCCGCTCACTACAGCCGTACTGAACACAACGACCAGGAAGGCGAACATCATCGGCCAGTAAAAGAGCCGTTTCAACAGGATCATTTCCGGGAGACTGGCACCGCCACTGCCGATGACCAAGGCGATGATAGCTCCCATACTGACACCTTTCGCAACAAACGACCCCACCAGCGGCAGCAATGTGGTGACCCGGACGTAGAGAGGGATCCCGACCAGGGCGGCGGTGGGAATGGCGACGGGATTGTCTGCGCTGGCTACCTGGGCAAAAAAGTCGGCAGGAACAAATCCGTGCACTCCGGCCCCTATCAGCATGGCGATGACCATGTACGGAATCATCGACCGGAACAGTGCCCAGCTCTCTTGCCAGGCGTTCTGCCACATCGATGGGACTTCCGTCGTGGTGCTTGCGCAGCAAGACGTCTCCTCAGGGTTTTCGCATCCAGAATCGCATGCGGCTGGTTTCGGTCCCAGCGCCGTCTGCTTGATATAGCGCTCAAATCCAAAGCGGTTGAGCAGCACACCAGCGGCGATTGACAAGGTCAGTGCCAGCCCGGCGTACCACAAGGTAGCTTCCAGGCCCAGTATCGGGATGAAGAGTGCGATGACAATCGGGTTCAGGAGCGGTGATGTGAACAGGAAGGTCATTGTTGGACCAAACCCGGCACGGGCCTTGAGCAAGCCGATCAGCATTGGAATCGTGGAGCAACTGCA
>QNFN01000161.1 GCA_003645555.1 Gammaproteobacteria bacterium
AACTCGGTCTTATCCTCACCGTCGAGGTGACGCCTCAGGTGACCGGCCAGGTGCTGCCGCACGTTGCCGTGACGAGCGCGTGTCGCCTTCCGTGTCAGCACGGCCATGGCGCCGGCGATGTAGTCCGCCGCCTGTGTGCTGAGCCGGCGCCCATCGAGGCTGGCGACCAACCGGCCGAGCCGCTTCGCCTCGGCCTGGTGGTGGGCCATCAACACCAGCTTGTGGGTAGCGTGAAAATCGACCAGTGCCGACTTGGTAAGCCCGTGCGCCACCAGTTGCTGCCAGCGGTGCAACACGAAAACCCGCTGGATGAAATTCTCGCGCCGTACCGGGTCACCGAGCCGCCCCTCTTCCTCGACCGGCAACAGCGGCCAGCGGACCGTCAGTGCGCGGGCGAAGATACCGCGCCCCTTGCGCGCCCCGACCCCACCCCGTTCCGGGTAGACCTTGACCCGTTCCATGCCACAACTCGGCGAGCCCTTCTTCAGGATGTAGCCGGAGAGTCCGGACAGTGTCATGACCCGCGCTGCCGCATGCTCTTTCAGTACCAGGGTGACATCGAGATCGGGCTGATCCACGCCGACCGCGCGCGGATGTTCCGCATCGCCGACCAGGTGTATCGGTGGTCGTGGCAGACCGAGGCCGGCCTCGAACTCCGGACAGATCGGGACGAACTCGAAGTGGTCGACGAGGGTGCCGCAGATGTAACTGTCACGCTTGTGACCGCCATCGAAGCGAACCTCGTTGCCGAGCAGGCAACTGCTGATACCGACCCGAACCCTGGCCTCGGCCACGTTCACGTGAGGGCGTCGAGCAGCGCCCCGGTGGTGTCGACGTTCGCGAACGGTCGGGCCAGTGCCGCCATGTAGGCGGCATGCACGTCCACCGCAGCCACCTGGTGGCCGGCGTACTCGAGATCCAGTGTGGCGCAGGCATCGGCGGCCACGCTGCAACGGTAGCCGAGATCGAAGGCCGCGCGTGTCGTCGTGTCGATGCACATGTGGCTCATGGCACCACAGATCAACAGGGCGTCGACATCAAGCTCCTGCAGTTGCTGCTGCAGCGTGGTGTCACGGAAGCTGTTGGGGAAATTCTTCTCGACCACCGGTTCGCCTGGCGCGGGATGCAGGGCGGGATGAATCTCGGCCCCTTGCGTCCCCGGCAGAAAAAAAGTTGCACCCGGCTGGACCGATAGGTGATGCACGTGAACGATGGGCCGTCCGTCGTCACGGAACCTGGCGAGCAGCCGTGCCGCCTGGGCCACCGCGGCATCACTGCCGACCAGTGGCATCGCCCCCCCGGGAAAATAGTCGTTCTGCAGGTCGACGATCAGCAGCGCGGTGGTCATCGGGCACTCTCCATCCATCAAACGGTCGTGGGTGGACCGGGGCCGGGCAGGCCGCAACGGTCCTGTTGGACCGATTCAGCATAGCAGCGGGAGATTGTTTGGAGCGACCGGCGCGCGTTCCCTGCGCGCGGTGCCGCGGGCGAAGATGCCCTATTTGGACTTGCGAACGCGGATCGACCAGTAGCCCCGAACCTCCTCCATTCCCAGGAGTTCGTGGCCACACTTCCTGGCCCAGGTCGGGATGTCGTTGGTTGCCCCCTTGTCCGAGGAGAGCACCTCGAACACGTCACCGATATCGGCGTGGCTGATGGCTGCAACCAACTCGTCGAGCGGTTGCGGGCAAAAAGCGCCACGCGCATCAATCATGCGTTGATCTGGCATCTCATCACTCCTCCTCTTGTGCCACGACCACTTCACGGTGATCGCGGTTTCCCGGTGGTGGCACGGCCCTGCCGCCGTTGCGCGACATGGGGCTGGGTTGTTCTGAGTGTTGTCTTGGCCCCGTCCGGGACCGTGTCAGCAATGGCCGGGGGATCGATTATTACCCGATGCGAGGTCGGTGTAACAGGGCTTTGGCATGAGAATATTTTATGACCCGGAGGTCATTCATCAGCGCTTATGTCTTTGTTTGCACTGCAACATTGCACTTTTACGGTGACTGATCAATCGCTTGCGATGCCGACCTCGAAACAGTCGCCATCATGCTCTATGGGTAGCCATTGTCGGCAATTGGCAAGAGTGTCGCCACGGATGGTCTCGGTGGCGGCCCGGGACCTTGCCACGAGCGTCGCGCACTGTGCTGCCGGAGGCCTGCTGGCCCCCGTTTCCGGCAACCCCGATCCGGTTACCGGCCACCACTGAGGACTGACTCCAGGGCGCAAGAAAATAGTTCATGACTTAATCAGAGGTTCCTACACTACAATCACCGCATGAATGGAACACTGATAATGCGCATGGATGGGCTGCGGTGCTGAGACGAATCCTGCTGCCGTCGATTTTCCTGGTCCTGGCCTACGGCTTCTGGATCAGCCCCGATTTCAAGACCATTTCAGCCGGCGTGGCCGTATTCCTGTTCGGCATGCTGTCGCTCGAGGAGGGCTTCAAGTCCTTTACCGGCGGCGTGCTCGAACGGCTGCTGCGGCGAACCACCGACAAGCTGTGGAAGAGCCTTGCCTTCGGCGTCGTCTCGACGACCCTGATGCAGTCGAGTTCCCTGGTCTCGGTAATCACCATCTCGTTCCTCAGCGCCGGCCTGATCGGCCTCGCCTCCGGCATTGGTATCATCTTCGGCGCCAACCTGGGCACCACCACCGGCGCCTGGCTGATAGCCGGTTTCGGCCTCAAGGTCGACATCGCCGCCTACGCCATGCCGATGCTGGTGTTCGGCGTCATCCTGGTATTCCAGAAACCCAAAACGGCCAAGGGCATCGGCTACATCCTCGCCGGCATGGGCTTTTTGTTCCTCGGCATCGCCTACATGAAGGACGGTTTCGACGCCTTCAAGGAGACCATCGACCTGTCGCAGTTCGCCATCCCCGGACTCACCGGACTGCTGATCTATACGCTGATCGGCATGGCGGCGACGGTGGTGATGCAGTCGAGTCACGCGACGCTGGTCATCACCATCACCGCCCTGGCCGCCGGCCAGGTCACCTACGAGAATGCACTGGCGCTGGCGATCGGCTCTAACGTCGGCACCACCATCACGGCGATCCTCGGTGCACTCAGCGCCAATGTCGAAGGCAAACGACTGGCCGGTGCGCACCTGATATTCAACGTCACCACCGCCACCATTGCCATCATCCTGATCAAGCCGTTCGCCACCGCCGTTGACGGCATCAGCGGAATGTTCGGCATCGCCGCCGACGACTACACGCTAAAGCGCGCCGTGTTCCACACGCTGTTCAACCTGACAGGCATCCTCGTCATGCTGCCACTGATCGGGAAGCTGGTGACGTTGCTGGAGCGCACGCTCAAGGCCAAGGCGAAACACATCTCCGAGCCGCGCTACCTGACCACCTCGGCGATGGATTTCCCGGACACCGCGGTCGAGGCGGTACGCAATGAAACGCTGCACATCTACGAGAACGGACGCGACATCATTGCCGCTGGACTCTACCTGCGCCCGGCTGACCTGACCGGCGACATCGACCTGGCCGAGCGCGTCGCGGTACCGGTGCATGGCAGCCCACCCGACATCAACAGCGCCTACGAAACCCGGATCAAACCGCTGTTCAATGCGGTAATCAACTTCATCAGCAAGTCCTCGTTCGGTTGGGAACAGCGCCAGATGGCTGATCTGCACTGGTTGCGTGACGCCAACCGTCACCTGGTCGAGGCGATCAAGGGCACCAAACACTTGCAGAAGAACCTCGCCCTCTATGTACGTGGCGACAACCCTTACATTCGCGACGAGTACAACCAGCTGCGGCTGCAGATAGCCAACGTGTTGCGTGCCCTGGAGCAGGCGCGCAGCAGCGAGGATGCTGACGTCGCCATCCTTGCCCTCGACAGCATCAGGGCCAAGCTGGAACAGAGCGACGATGCCTTCTCAGACCGACTCTACGGACTGATCCGCGAGCACCGGATCACACCGCAGATGGGCACCTCGCTGATCAACGACACCGGCTACACCTACGACATCCAGCGCGACCTGATCGAAATGGCCGCGACACTGTTCGCCGGTCCCGAACACGAGCTGGCGCCGGCGCAACACAAGCTGACACTGGACGAGGACGAGATGGCCGAAGCACTCAACGAGGGTGGCGGCCCAGATGAACCGGAAACCCCGCCCGGCAAGGTGGATGGAGCGTGAAATGAAGACCCGGAAACTGCTCGACAAACTGGTGACCTACCTCGACGGTGACGCACGCCAGCGCAAAAAGGAGCGTGATGACCTCAAAGCCGTGCTGAAGAAACTCAAGCGCCGGGAGAAAAAATTGCTGAACCATCTCAAGGACGAGAAGGATGGCAACCGCCAAAAAACACTAAAGAACGAGATCGACATCGTGCACGCCCAACGCAAAAAAGGGGTCAGGCTGCTCAAGGGAACTCCTGATTAACAGCCTGTTAAATCCGGCACAAAATATAGTTCATGACTTGATCAGAGGTCCCCAAAAGCAAGTGAATCGAGTGCCGGGCAACCCGGTATCTTCTCCCGATTCCGGCCTGGCCAAGCTGGCCGCCGCCCTTCGCAAAGTCGCCCACGACGGCCACCATCGTCGACTGCTGCACCTGGCCGGTGAACGTGACTGGTGCCATGCCGCAGCTGCCGCGGCTTCGCTGGCCGAGGACCGCCTCTGGATCGGTGACCGCGGCAGCGACGGTGAACGCCTCATCCCGGCACAGAAAGCTCGCACCCTCCTCGGTGGTGACTACACGACGATCATATACGCTGCCCACGCCGGCCTCGATGTTGACGCCCTCGCCGCCGCTGCCGGCACCCTGCGTGGTGGCGGCCTGCTGTTGCTCCTGACACCGCTACTGGAAGCGTGGCCCGAACTCCCGGATCCCGCCCTGGCACGACTGCTGACCAGCCCGGCGACCCCTGACGATGCGGAGGGGCGTTTTATCACGCGCCTGATCGCGTTGCTGCGCACGGACCCGGCCGTGACCTGTTGCACACAGGGTGCGCCGCTACCCCATCCGCCCGTATCGGCCCCGAACATCACCGCCCCACGCCAGGCCGGCCCTGATGGCTGCGTCAGTGATGACCAGCGGCGCGCGGTGAGCGCCGTCGTCGGGGCGGCCGAGGGCGTACCCGCCGTGCTGACCGCCGACCGCGGGCGCGGCAAGTCCGCGGCACTCGGGCTGGCCGCAGCTCACCTGCTGGCCACCGGTGTCCATAATATCGTGGTCACCGCCCCACGCCGTGCCG
>QNFN01000162.1 GCA_003645555.1 Gammaproteobacteria bacterium
AGGATATTCATGTATGGCTTTCCTCCTAAGGAACCTCTGATCAAATCATGAACTCGTAATCTGGCGCCCAGAATGTCCAGTTTTTTCGTTGCAAAGCTTCGCAATAGCTAGCTATTACGTGCGCTTTGCGCCTCAAATCTGAACATTCTGAAGCACCATCTACTTCGTCCAGACTTAATCAGAGGCTCCCTAACTCCTGAACATTAGTAGGTCGGGCTTCAGCCCGACATGGAATTGTGTCGGACTGAAGTCCGGCCTACAGGAGCATGATCTGCTACATGTGAACAATGCTGCCGACATGCCTTGTTTTGACTGCCCTACGCGACCATCAGCGACAACTCATCCACGCCCCTGGCCAGCTTCCTCCAGCCGGTCCAGGTAGACCGCCCACTTTTCATCGTGGTTCAGCGCCAAGTCGAGAAGGTCCTTCCAGGTAAACAGGCCGTTACGATGACCGTCGCTGAAGACGATGCGCACAGCGTAGTTGCCGGTCCGCTCTACCGCTACGATGGCGACGTCGCGCTTGCCGGCCACCAGCTGACCACCCTGGCCTCCGTGGCCGCGCACGTCGGCCGACGGGGCATGGGTCCGCAGGTACTCCGCCGAGAGTTCGAAGATGGCGCCGTTGGGGTAGTCGAGCCGGAGGGCATGGTGGTCACCGGTCACGGCGATCCGGTCCGGTGGCGGCAGCTTGCTCACCGTGCCGTCCCTGCGCAAGGAGAGCCCAGAGCCGTCACTCCAGTGTGATCAGGCCATCAATATCGATTTCCAGTGCCACACCCGGCAGCGTCAACCTCACCGAGATCGGCAATTCCTCAGCGCCTTCGAGGGTGCCTGCATCGAGCGCCGAGCGTACCGCTTTCTCGATCTCGCGCTGCGAGGTGACGCCGACCGTTTTCAGGAACTTGCGGATCGACATGTTGAAGGTCTCTTCGTTCATCGTCACTCTCCTCGGGTTCGCATCCGGTCCGATGGTGATCCCAGTGTAGTCAGGCCGCGGGAGGTCAGGCGATACTGGCGCCCCCGTGCCATTCATGAATTACCGCGCATGACCCAGACCGACCATTCAACTGCGTTCACCCGCCGTCTGGCCGGCTTCGCCATCGACACGCCGCCCTGTGATCTGCCGGCAGCAGCGCTGGACCTTGCCCGGCTGTCACTGTTTGACTGGTGCGCCGTCGCCCTGGCCGGAGTGAACGAACCGGCCGGCCGCATCGTCCGCACGTTGGTAGAACGCGAGGCCGGACGACCCGAGGCGACCGTACTCGGTCTGGACGAACGGCTGCCGGCACGCGCCGCGGCGCTGGCCAACGGCACCCTCTCCCATGCCCTCGATTACGACGACACCCATTTCGGTCACATCGGCCACCCGACCGTGGCCGTGTTGCCTGCGGCGCTGGCCGTCGCCGAACAATCCGGTGCCACCGGCGGCGAATTGCTCGCCGCCTACCTGGTCGGTGTCGAGGTCGCCTGCCGACTCGGCGCCGCACTCGGACCCGACCACTACCGTCATGGCTTCCACCAGACGGCGACCTCCGGCAGTTTTGGCGCCGCCGCCGCCTGTGCCCGCCTGCTCGGCCTCGATGTCGACACGACCAGCCACGCCCTCGGCCTCACCGCCACTCGCGCCTCCGGTCTGAAGTCGCAGTTCGGCACCATGGGCAAACCGTTCCATGCCGGCATGGCGGCGGCCAACGGTGTCGAGGCCTCGGCGCTGGCCGCGCTCGGCTTCGTCTCGCGCCCCGACGGCATCGAGTGTCCTCAGGGATTCGCCGCTACCCATGGGGCGGAACTGCGCGAGGTCGAACCGCCCGCCGGCCGCTACCTGTTCGAGGCGATCCAGTACAAGCTCCACGCCTGTTGCCATGGCACCCACGCCGCACTTGAGGCGTTGCTGGGCCTGCGTGAAAACCACGCCATCCGGCCCGGACAGGTCAGCACGGTCCTGCTGACGACCCACCCGACCTGGCTCAAGGTGTGCGACCTCGCGCAGCCCGCAACCGGGCTGGAGGCCAAGTTCAGCTACCGGTTGACCGCGGCGATGGTGCTCGCCGGCGTCGATACCGCGGCACTGGAGAGTTTCTCGGACGCGACCTGCGCCCGACCCGACCTGGTCGCATTGCGTGACCGGGTTGAAGTGGTGGCCGATACGGACGTCGCGGAGACCGCGGCACGGGTCGAGATCGCCCTCGATGACGGGCGACACCTGGTGGCCGAGCACGACCTGGCCAACCCGCTGCCGCTGGCGAACAAGCAGGCCAAGCTGCAAGCCAAGGCACAGGCATTGATCGGGGCCGAGACCGCCGAGCGGCTGTGGCAGGTGATCGCGAAGCTGGAGCTAGGGCCGGCAAGCGCCCTGGCAGAGGTCCTGCGGGCCGCCGGGCCGGGCATTACGCGCTGAAACAGGTCAGGCAACCTCTGACCAGGTCATCGAGTCGCAGAGCTGGCCCCGCTTTTACCAGGGGTTCCCCAACCCGGATCGGCCGCCGTCTTCAACCCGTGGCGGCCGAGTACCCCTCGAGCATCCGCTTGCGCAGGTGGATCGACTCGCACTTGTCGAGGAAGTTCTGCAGGCTCTTGGCCATCGGCACTCGGGTGCCGGCCAGATAACTGATCAGGTCCATGCCCGCCCACTGCACGCGGTAGGCATCGTCAACCAGCATGCGCAACGTGAGATCGGAGTCCGACGCGCGTCGAGCACAGAGTTCCGCCAACGCTTCATGGGTGGCGACGTAGCACGGCCAGATCTGGAAATTGTCCGGATCGTACTTGGCCGTATCGCATACCTGCAGGCAGATGGCATTGTAGGCAGTGATCATCTGGACGAAACCCTTGAATTCGAAGGTTTCGGCCAGGTTTATCATCACTTCTGAGATGCGCTCAATGTCACGCATGGCCCAGGCGATCTTGATATAGCGCGTCTCGTAGAAATCACCGATCGGCATCAGGAAGGCCTTCATCGGCTCGCCCCAGAGCTCGTCCACCCCCTCCTCGCCGCTGAAGTGTTTGACCTGCTCACCGAGATCGAGCGCCTCCTGGAAGCAGTCACCGCACTGTTTCATCAGCTCATTGTCGGGACCGATGGCGATGCCGCGGTGCTCCAGGTCCACGATCGAGGTAAAGATATCGGTCGCGCGGTTGAACAGCGCACCGGCGAGCATCGCCGCGTTGACCCGCTTGCGAGTTGGATCGGTCTCGGCCTCGTAGGCGGCACGTGCCAGGCTCAGGCAGTTGCCGGGGGTGTTGATGCCCTGCTCAGTGTGGTGAAAGGCGCGGCGCGTCAACCGCTCGATCAGCTTTTTCTTCTCCTCGAGCGACCCGGACGGCGGCTTGTAACAGCGCACCCAGTAGCCCTCGTAGAAGATGCGCGGCTTGCCGTCGATCTCGCGGCGCATACCGTTCTGCAGTTCTTCGTCCATTCGCAGGTCCCCGAAACGGTCGACAGCCATGACTGTCGCACTCGGGGCGCCATCCTACGCCTGACGGGCCTGCTCTCCTACCCCCCCGTAGGACAATATGATGCGATGAAAAGAGGTACGAGCACGTAGTCGATGCTCAGCAGGCCAGTGGTCGGCCCGGCAGCGCTTCCAGGCGCGACCGCCTGGTCCGGACGAACAGGCCACGCAAGGCGGCGACAATCCAGTCGCTACGCTCGCGACGGGCGTTGACGATGATCCGGGCGATCTCTTCGTTGCTGACGGTGTCGGTAATTACGGGCATTTCGGTTTTCATGGCCTATCTCCTGGTCAAGTCGTGGTGCGTTGTGGCACCTGTTCAATGACTGCATGGTAATTGATGCTCACGAATTGATTAATACCCATATTGTTCATATTATCTGTTCCTGCCATTCACAAGTGATTCTGTACGCATGGACAAGAACCAGGAGATGACGATCTTCGTCCGCACCGTCGCCGAGGGGAGCTTTTCCGGCGCCGCGCGGGCGCTGAAGTTGAGTCCGTCGGCAGTCAGCAAGCAGGTCAGCCGACTCGAGGACCGTCTGGGGGCGCGGCTGCTCAACCGGACCACCAGGAGCCTGAGCCTGACCGAGGAAGGGCATGCCTTCCATGCCCGTTGCGTACAGATCCTGGCAGAGATCGAGGAGGCGGAGGCGGCGGTCACCGAACTGCATGCCGCCCCGCGCGGGACGTTGCGGATCAACGCCACGGTCGCCTTCATGAACCACCAGGTGATTCCGCTGCTACCCGAGTTCCTCGAGCGCTATCCCGAGTTGCACTTCGACCTGATCCTGACCGATCGCCACGTCGACCTGGTCGAGGACGGCGTCGACGTCGCCATCCGCTTCGGCCAGATGGCCGAGTCGACGCTGATCGCGCGCAAGCTCGCCGACAGCCGCCGGGTGATCTGTGCCGCACCGGACTACCTGGCCCGCCACGGGGTGCCTCTGGCGCCGGCAGATCTCGCCGACCACAACTGCCTGACGCTGTCGACGCGGCCAGAATTCAATGTCTGGGAGTTCGGTGAACGCCCCGAAGAGCATCTGCGGGTCAGCGGCAGCTTCGAAGTCAACCAGGCTGACGCCCTCTACGATGCCTGCCTGGCCGGCATCGGCCTGGCGCGCATTGCTACCTACCTGGTCGACGCCGACATCAAGGCGGGGCGGCTGGTGCCAGTGTTGACCGACCACCTCAGGGAAGTGACCTCGATCTACATCGCCTACCCCCACCGGCGGCACCTGTCGCCCAAGGTGCGTGCCTTTGTCGATTTCCTGGTCGACAAGTTCAACCCTGTGCCACCGTGGGAGGTCGACGCGGCGCTGCCGATCACGACCTGACCGGCCGCGATGGTGCACGTGCTAGCGATAAGGT
This sequence comes from Gammaproteobacteria bacterium, assembly GCA_003645555.1. GTDB lineage: Bacteria > Pseudomonadota > Gammaproteobacteria > QNFN01 > QNFN01 > QNFN01. The sequence continues at coordinate 4,827 of QNFN01000162.1, forward strand.
GAGAGGGACTTACAGTGCCTGAAACGACTTCCGCCGCCTGGTGGCGGCGGAAGTACCGATTCCAATCTCGAGTTCGCCTGTTAGAAGCGTGCCCTCAGGTAGAGCTGCGGCCCCCAGTACTTGTACTCAAAGTTGCCGTGCCAATCGCTACCTTCGACTTCGAGATCTACCCTGAAAGAGTTGATGGCGGCACCCAACGCCACGTTGTTCCAGAACCAGTACTCGGTGTCGGCACGAATACTGTACAAGCTGCCGCTGAATTCGGTGTCGTCATCGTCGAGTGACAGCGAAAAGTAGCCGGCGCCGAGACCCCCGGTCCACTTGCGTGAAAAGTTGTAGCGGTAG
>QNFN01000163.1 GCA_003645555.1 Gammaproteobacteria bacterium
TCTCCTTGCTCTCGACCTTCGCCTGGACGGCCTTGTTCTGCAGAGACCAGAAAACCGCGAAAACACCCGATGAGACCAGGAAGAGCGCGACGAACTGAAGAATGATTGGATTGGCCATGGCTATATCCCTGTTTACTTACGAACACAATATCGGGCATCTTTCGTCCCGGCACCATTGTCCCTTGGTACATATTCAGGGGAGTCGCGTATCCGCCATGCCGCCGCACAGCTTCAAGTTATTGTTTTGATTACCCCCTGACGGCATGCCATCAACAAATGACACGACGCAACATCAGCCTACCGACCGGCCAGCCAGGAGGCAAGCCGTATTCTAAGCATATTGACGTAAGCCAATAGCCCGCCTCCTTGTAATCCAGGGATCACATGGGATTGAAGGCTGGCACTGGCATGGCCGACAAAACCACGGTTTCAGGGGATGACCGCCGTCGCCTCGATCTCCAGCCTGGCCCCCTCCTCGACCAGCCCGGCCACCTGGACCAGGCTCATCGCGGGATAATGGTCGCCGATCACCTCGCGGTAAGCGGCACCCAGATCACGGGCACGGCCGAGATACTCGGTCTTGTCCAGCACGTACCAGGTCATCCGCGTAATGGTGTCCGGACCGACCTCGGCCTCGGCCAGCACCGCGACAATGTTGCTCAACGCCTGCCGCGCCTGGTCGACAAAATCATCGCTCTCGAACCGTTCTGCGGCGTTCCAGCCGACCTGGCCGGCGATGAACACCATCCGGCCGCTGGCGACGATGCCGTTGACGTAGCCCTTGGGTCGGGCCCAGCCCGGTGGTTGCAGGACCTGATGCATCGTTCTTCCTCCTGTTTCACTTCGTGGCATGGAATTTCGTTCCCATCATGCGTCGGGGTTCCGCCCGACGCGTCGATTCCGGATTCCCTCGGTCGGGCCAGCGACCAACCTACATGGGTCGGATCGGGGCGCGGGGTGTTTGTGGGTCGGACTTCAGTCCGACTGGACGCCGTTGTCGGGCTAAAGCCCGACCCACATGAACCCGGCCGAAGACTGGAACTCGAATCTTCTGTAGGTCGGGCTTCAGCCCGACAGTCCCGCTTCAGTGAAAACCCTCTCAGTCATCCTGCCGCTCCAGCTCGCGCTGGCGCAGCCTGAAACGCTGTACCTTGCCGGTCTCGGTGCGCGGCAGGGCATCGATGAACTCGACCGCGCGCGGGTACTTGTACGGGGCGATGGTCTGCTTGACGAAGGTCTGCAACTCGCCGACCAGTTCGGCACCGGCCATTTCCGGCTCACGCAATACAACGAACGCCTTGACGATCTCGCCGCGTTGCACATCCGGTGAAGCGACGACAGCACACTCGGCGACGGCGTCGTGGGCGAGCAGCGCCGCTTCGACCTCGGGGCCGGCGATGTTGTAACCGGCTGTAATGATCATGTCGTCGGAGCGTGCCTGGAACCAGAAGTAGCCATCCTCGTCCTGCAGGTAAGTGTCGCCGGTGAGGTTCCAGCCGTCGACGACGTAGTCGGCCTGACGCGGGTCGTCGAGATAGCGGCAGCCGGTCGGGCCACGCACCGCAAGTTGTCCCGTCGTGCCCGGCGGCACGGGGGCCCCATCGGCATCGATCACCCGCGCTTCGTAGCCAGGCACGGCAACCCCGGTGGCCCCGGGACGGATGGCGTCACCGGCCGCCGAAATAAAGATGTGCAGCAGTTCGGTCGAGCCGATACCGTCGATAATGCGCAGCCCAGTGCGTTCGAACCAGGCGTCGGAGGTCGGCTTGGGCAGCGTTTCGCCGGCCGAGACGCAGCGGCGCAGGCTGGAAATATCGGCACCGTCATCGAGCAGGTCGAGGATCACCCGGTAGGCGGTCGGCGAGGTGAACAGGATGGTCGGCCGGAACTCCGCCACGGCCGCCAGCAGGTCGGGCGGCGCCACCTGCTCGACCAGTGCGGTCGCCGCTCGCGCGTGCATTGGGAACAGCGCCAGACCGCCAAGACCGAAGGTGAACGCCAGCGGGGGGCTGCCCAGGAACAGGTCGTCGGGACCGGGTTTGAGTACCTCGCGCGAGAAGGTATCGCAGACTGCCAGCACATCGCGATGGAAGTGCATTGTTCCCTTTGGCTGGCCCGTGGTGCCGGAGGTGAAAGCAATCATGCAAACGTCGTCGGCGGCCGTGTAGACCGGATCGAAGCCGGCCGGGTGACGTTCCATCAGCCGCTCGAGTTCACCGCTGTTGAAATCGACCACCCGCTCCAGACCCGGCACCCGCGTGCCAGCCTGCTCGAGCTCGTCGAGCAGCCGGCTGTCGCACAGCGCCAGCCGCACCCGCGCCTTGTCGAGGATCTTCTCCAGTTCCGACGCCCGCAACAAAGGCATGGTGCCGACGGCTATGCCGCCCGCCTTCACGACACCGAACCAGCAGGCGACCATCCACGGATTGTTCGGGGCGCGCAGCAACACCCGCTCACCGGTCACCATGCCGAGGTCGGTGATCAGCACCCGGGCAATGCGGTTGGCGTGGGCCTGCAGCTCCCGGTAGGTCCATTCGAGATTCGCTGCACGCAGCACGACGCGATCGCCATCCCTTTCATCGACGGCACGATCGAGCAGCTCGACGGCACAGTTGAGCCGCGCCCCGTAGCCGAGCCGATCGAGGTTGATGAAGTCGGGCCAGCTTTCGCGTGGCGGCAGGTTGTCGAGAGCAAAGGTGTCGACGTGAGCGGTGTAGTCGTTCATCGCCATCTCCTCTTTAGCCGGAGGCACGATCCGTCCAGCCCTTTAGCAGGCTGTTGAAATTCTACTCAGCTGACACGATCCGGCGTCAAAATTGGCCTCAAAATGCTCATTTACTCCAGTAAACTGCGCTTTGTCGGCCCACTTTTCCTTGTCTCGCGCTCATCTGAGCGAATTTCAACAGCCTGTTAGGGAACCTCTTGATTAAGTCTGAACGAAGTAGATGCTGCTTCAGAATGTTCAGATTTGAGGCGCAAAACGCACGTAATAGCGAGCTATTGCGAAGCTTTGTAACGAAAAAGATGGGCATTCTGGGCGCCAGATACGAGTTCATGATTTGATCAGAGGTTCCTTAGCAGCTCGCGCGCGATGATCTCGCGCTGCACCTCGCTCGCCCCCTCGTAGATGCGCAGCGCACGAATCTCGCGATAGAGCGTCTCCACCGGCGACCCGGAGACCACACCGTGGCCACCGTGCAGTTGCACCGCGCTGTCGATCACCCGCTGTGCCGCTTCGGTTGCATGCAACTTGGCCAGCGCCGCCTCGCGGGTGATGCGGTCGGCAACGCAGTCACGGGTCCAGGCGGCACGGTAGACCAGCAGGGCGCTGCTCTCGACTCCCAACGTCATCTCGGCCAGGGTGGCGCGAGTGACCGGCATCTCGGCCATGGTGCCGCCAAACAGCCGGCGCGTGGTGACCCGTTGGAGCGTTTCATCGAGGGCGCGGCGGGCAAAACCGAGGGCCGCGGCACCCACCGTGGTGCGAAAAACGTCCAGGGTCGCCATTGCCACCTTGAATCCCTCTCCAGGGGCGCCGAGCAACCGGTCGCGTGGCACGCGGCAACCGTCGAAACGCAACGTCGCCAACGGGTGCGGCGCGATGACCTCGATGCGCTCGACCACCTCCAGCCCTGGGGTATCGGCGTCAACAGCAAAGGCCGTGAGGCCACGTGCCCCCGGTGCCTCGCCGGTGCGGGCGAAAACGATATAGAGATCGGCGATACCACCATTGGAAACCCAGGTCTTGGTGCCATCGAGCACGTAGTCGTCACCGTCAGGCGTGGCCGTTGTGGCCAGCGCGGCGACATCGGAACCCGCCTCCGGCTCGGAGAGCGCGAACGCCGGCAGCAACGTCCCTTCGCGGACCCCGGGCAGCCACTCGGCCTTCTGTGCCGGGGTGCCGAACAGCGACACCGGACCGCTACCGAGCCCCTGCATCGCCAGTGCAAAATCGGCCAATCCCCAATGGTAGGCCAGCGTCTCGCGCAGCAGGCAGAGGGTGCGCACGTCGAGAGTGCCGTTATCGCTGGCACAGTGATTCAGCCAGCCGCCGGCACCGAGACGCGCGACCAGCGTGCGGCAGGTGGTGTCGATGTCCGCTTCGCCGTCGGCGGCGAGCGATACGATCTCACGACCAACCCAGTCCGCGAATGCCACGGCGAGGTCGCGATGACGCGGCTCGAGAAACGGCCAGGAGAGATGACCGATCTTGTTCATCAGTCACCCTCGAACACGGGTTTCTGCTTGGCGACAAAAGCATGGTAGGCCCGCTCGAAGTCGGCCGTCTGCATGCAGATCGCCTGGGCCTGGGCCTCGGCCTCGATCGCCTGGTCGATACCCATATTCCACTCCTGGTTGAGCATGGTCTTGGTCATACCGTGGGCGAAGGTCGGCCCGGCGGCGAGTTGCCTGGCCAGCGTGAGCGCCTCATCGCGTAGTGCTTCAGCAGCGACCAGCCGGTTGAAAAAACCCCAGCGCTCACCTTCCTCGGCTGCCATGGAGCGGCCGGTGAAAAGCAGCTCGGCAGCACGTCCCTGACCGATGATTCGCGGCAGAATCGCACAGGCGCCCATGTCACAGCCGGCCAGGCCGACACGAGTGAACAGGAACGCCACCTTGGCCGCCGGCGTGGCCAGGCGCAGGTCGCTGGCCATCGCCAGGATGGCGCCGGCGCCGACGCAGATGCCGTCGACCGCGGCGATCACCGGCTGCGGACAGGCGCGCATCGCCTTGACCAGGTCGCCGGTCATGCGCGTGAAGGCGAGCAGCCCCTTCATGTCCATGCCGGTCAGGGGACCGATGATCTCGTGCACGTCGCCGCCGGAACAGAAGTTGCCGCCGGCGCCGGCCAGCACCACCGCATGGACGCCGTCGGCATACGGCAGCTGACGGAAGGTGTCACGCAACTCGGCGTAGGAATCGAAGGTCAGCGGGTTCTTGCGCTCGGGCCGATCGAGGGTGATAACGGCGACGCCGTCGCTCCAGGACCAGTCGAAATGCTGCGGGGCGAAGGTCTCGGGATTCATAGCGGCAGGTTCCTGGCCTCGTGTTCGCGGATCAGTCTCTTGGTGCGTTCCAGCAGGTCGCCCAGGCGTTCGCCGTCGACGTCGCCAAGACCGCCGAGAAGATCGTCGACCCACCGTTCGTGTGCGGCCGCCATGGTGGCGAA
>QNFN01000164.1 GCA_003645555.1 Gammaproteobacteria bacterium
ATCTGGCAGGAGGGCGGTCTCCGGTTGCCTCGCGCACCCAAGCCGGAGCTCGCCCGTCAACTGGTTGAACATATTGCCGAGCGCTACCATGCCACACGACGTCAAGGTCAAGATTCTCGATCCACGGATCGGTGACTCGATTCCGTTGCCTCACTACGCCACGGCCGGCTCGGCCGGGCTCGATTTGCGTGCCTGCATCGAAGCGCCCCTGGAGATCGCCCCGGGGATAACCCACCTGATTCCCACCGGCATAGCCATCCATCTCGACGACCCGGGCCTAGCCGCGATGTTGCTCCCTCGCTCAGGCCTTGGGCACAAACACGGCATCGTTCTCGGTAACCTGGTCGGGCTGATCGATAGCGACTACCAGGGGCAGCTCTTTGTCTCCTGCTGGAACCGCTCCGATGACTCCTTTACCATCGCCGTAGGGGAGCGCATCGCCCAGATGGTCATTGTCCCGGTGGTGCACGCGAACTTCAGTGTCGTCGATGATTTCGAGACCAGTTCTCGTGGCGCCGGCGGTTTCGGCCATTCAGGCCAGCATTGAGCGGCTGCCAATAACGACATGAAAATGCCAACCCTACCCAAGTTCTCTTTCAAGCGGCGTCGTGGCGACGATTTTGACACGCCGGAGGCTTCCAAGAAGAAAGCCAAGCGCAAGGCCAGCAAGCCCGCTGGAACGGGTGGTCTCAAGCTGCCCGCGTTCGCCATCGCGATCGTTGTCGCCGGCACACTCTTTTTCGCTGCCGTGCCGGTGGCCGTGGTCCTGCTTGGTGCCCAGTCCGCCGCAGGTGTTATCGACGACCAGAGTCGCCTTGCCGGACGCATGGTTCGTGCCCAGGTCCAGGCCGGGTTGGCCCCGACCATTGCCATCGCCGAGACCGTGGCGGGTGGGATGGTTGATCCGGCACTGTTTGCGCCGGCGCGGGAAACCGAGCGTGCGGCGCTTGCGGCGGCACTCGCCGAACGATTCCCCACGGCCAAGCGGGTGCTTCTGCTACCGGCCGGTTACGACATACTCGACAAGGAGGCCGATCCGCCGATCAGCTATGCCGACATTGAGCAGTTCAACGCCGCCGAGACTCATGCCGGTGAGGCGATGCCGCTTGAGGTCTACCAGTTCGGCACGCCACAGGCGCATGTCAACCTGGTCCATGCGGTCAGCGAGGGTACGGGCGACACGGCGGTGGTGCGTGGCCTGCTGGTGGCCAGCTACGATCTCGGGTTGCCGCGGCAGGCGCTGCGTGCGGCAGGCGGCGTGGCGGGCTACGCCGAGCTGGTGCAGATCGCCGGTGGTAAACAGCTGGTGCTCGGACGTACCGGCAACGAAGGACACAAGACCGGTTCAGCCCTGGCCAGCGAAAAGGTCCCGGGCACCAGGTGGACCGTCCGTTTCTGGCCCGAGGTGAACGCGGCCGCGGCCCTGGGTATCCCGCTGGAACAACTCGCGATCGTGTTCGCTGGCGCGCTGTTGCTGTTCCTGGTCGCGGTCTACCTCGTCTTCCGCTGGTTGGCAGGCGCCCTGCGGCAGGACCAGGCGGTGATCATCAAGCTGGTGACCGAACTGGTCGAGCGCGGCGGACGCGCCAATTACCCGGTCAAGCTGGCCAGCTTCCGTGCCATGGTCAAGCTGATCAGCAGCCTCTCTCCACGGTGGGTTGCCGCACAGCAGGCAGCGGCACAGCAGCATGCGGCAGTCACTCAGCCAGCTGGAGATGAGGTGCAGGCGAGTGGTGGCGATACGCCGCCCAAACAACAATCCAAGGGGTCGCCCCTGTCGAGCCTGTTCGATGACCTCGATCTGCCCGATCTCGGTGCCGAGGCGCCGGTGGCCACCACGGAACCAGCCGACGTCAAGGTGCCGAGTTCGATTTTCCGTGCCTATGATATCCGCGGCGTCGTCGGCAGTACGCTTAATCCCGGTGTTGCGCATCAGATCGGCCTGTCGATCGGCAGCGCCGCACTGGACCGTGGTCAGCAGGCCGTGGTCGTGGCTCGGGACGGTCGTCTTTCAGGACCGCAGATGCTTGACGCCCTCGCCAGTGGCCTCCAGGGCAGCGGTCGCGACGTGGTCAATATCGGGCTGGTGCCTACCCCGGTGCTCTATTTTGCGACGCATTACCTGGGGGTGGCTTCTGGAGTCATGGTCACTGGCAGCCACAATCCGCCCGACTACAACGGTTTCAAGGGTGTCCTCGACGGCGAGGCGCTTTCGGGCCAGGCGATCCAGGGGCTCTACCAGCGTATCGAGGCCGGTGACCTGGCCAGTGGGGCCGGCGGTTCGAGTGACGAATCGATCATCGACGACTACGTCGAGCGCATCGTGTCCGATGTTCATCTTTCTCAGCCACTGAAAGTGGTCATCGACTGCGGTAATGGAGCCGCCGGTGCGGTGGCGCCAGCGCTGTTCACCGCGCTCGGTTGCGAAGTGGTTGAACTCTATTGCGAAGTGGACGGCCAGTTCCCGAACCATCACCCCGATCCGGGTCAGATCGAGAACCTGCAGGATCTGATCGAGGCCGTGCAGAGGGAGGGGGCCGATATCGGTCTCGCTTTCGACGGTGACGGCGACCGGCTGGGAGTGATCGATTCGCAGGGCAACGTCATCTGGCCGGATCGACTGATGATGCTGTTTGCGCGCGACCTGCTCTCACGCCACCCTGACGCCGAGATCCTGTTCGACGTCAAGTGCAGCCGCAACCTCGCCGCCGTAATTAGCCAGGGCGGTGGGCGTCCGACCATGTGGCGCACCGGGCATTCGCTGATCAAGGCAAAAATGCGTGAATCGGGCGCTCTGCTCGCCGGTGAGATGAGTGGCCATTTCTTCTTTGCCGAGCGCTGGTTTGGCTTCGACGACGGCCTCTATGCGGGTGCCCGCCTGCTCGAGATACTCTCGGGTCTGGAGATGGCCAGCAGCGAGGTGTTCGCCGGGTTGCCCGACAGCGTCAGTACGCCCGAGCTGAAGATCACCGTTCCCGACGGCTCCCAGCACGGCCTGGTTGAGCGCCTGGTCGCCCAGGGTCAGGCCCAGTTCCCGGATGCCGAAGTGATCACTATCGATGGCCTGCGGGTCGAATTCCCCGAGGGTTGGGGGTTGGTGCGGGCATCGAATACCACGCCGAACCTGATTCTGCGCTTCGAGGCCGACACCGAGGAGGGGGTGCAATCGATCCAGGCCCGTTTCCGCGAACTGCTGCTGGCGGTCGAAGCCGACCTGAAGCTCCCATTCTGAGCACGGCGCTCATCACGTTCCGGACCCAGCAACCATGAGTCTCGATGCATCACGGGCCAGCGAGGTGGCCCACGTCCTCACTGAGGCCCTGCCCTACATACAGCGCTTCAGCGGTCGCACCGTGGTGATCAAGTACGGCGGCAACGCCATGGTCGACGAGGGGTTGAAGAGTGGCTTCGCCCGAGATGTCGTGCTGATGAAACTGGTCGGCATCAACCCGGTTGTGGTCCATGGTGGCGGCCCGCAGATCGGCAGCCTGCTCGAGCGCATCGGCAAGGAGAGCCGCTTCGTCAACGGCATGCGGGTGACCGATAGCGAGACCATGGATATCGTTGAGATGGTCCTGGGTGGCCTGGTCAACAAGGAGATCGTCAATCTGATCAACCGTCATGGTGGGCACGCCGTCGGCCTGCCCGGCAAGGACGGTGGCATGATCCGGGCGCGCAAGATGACCATGACCCGGGAGAATCCGGCACTGAAGGCCCCCGAGATCATCGACATCGGTCATGTAGGCGAGGTGACGGCAATTGACCCGGCCCTGGTTCACATGCTCGACGATGGCAACTTCATTCCGGTGATTGCCCCCATCGGGGTTGGCGAGGATGGCGCTTCCTACAACATCAACGCCGACCTGGTTGCCGGCAAGCTGGCGCAAGTGCTACAGGCCGAGAAGCTGATCCTGTTGACCAATACGGCGGGTCTGCTCGACAAGCAGGACAAGCTGTTGACCGGGCTCAACGCGGCTGAGGTCGACGACCTGGTCGCCGATGGCACCATCCACGGTGGCATGCTGCCGAAGATCCGCTGCGCACTTGATGCGGTCAACAGCGGTGTGCGCACGGCTCACATCATCGATGGCCGAGTAGCGCATGCGGTCTTGCTCGAACTCTTCACTGATGCCGGCGTTGGCACGTTGATCCGGGGTGGGCGCCGCGCATGACGGCAGTTGATAGTGAGGTCACACCGCGTCGCCAGCAGATTCTCGAGGCCTTGGCACGAGAACTCGAGCAGGCCCCTGGGCAGCGGATCACCACCGCTGTGCTGGCCCGCTCGGTGGGTGTTTCCGAGGCGGCCCTATACCGCCATTTCCCGAGTAAGGCACGGATCTTCGAGGGGCTGCTCGGGTTCGCCGAGGAGACCGTGTTCGGCCGGGTCGGTCGCATACTCGAGGAGGCGGAGGACGCCCCGCGCCGCTGCGAGCATATCCTGGCCCTGGTGCTCGCTTTCGGTGAGCGCAACCCGGGCATTACCAGGGTCCTGATCGGCGATGCACTGATCGGGGAGACGCCCCGGGTACGAGCCCGCGTCGAGCAGTTCGTCCGTCGCCTCGATACGCAGCTCAAGCAGGTGTTGCGCGAAGGTGAGATGCGTGGCGAATTGCCACGTGGATTGTCGGTCGGTGCGGTCAGTGGTCTGCTGGTCGCGGTGGTCGCCGGCCGCCTTCTGCTCTATGTGCAAAGTGGTTTCAGGGAAAAACCGACTCGCGACTGGGACGCGCAGTGGCGGTTGTTGGTCGCCGGGCTCCGGGACGGTGTTCCCGGCGACTGATCCTCGGGGCCGGGGCCGCTACTGTTTCGCAGCTTTCTCCGGGGGAAGCCCCTTGAGTTCGCGATAGCGGGTGATGTCGGCCTCATAGGTCGCTCTGATCCGCTCCTGGTCAGCGCGCAGTGTCTCGATGCGCGCCTTGTTGCGAGCGATCTGGTCCTCGGTGACGGTGATGTTGTTGAGCAGCTTGTCGCCGATCTTGCCGCCGCTGCGTTCGAGATCGGCAGCATTCTTGCGCTGGCGCTTGAGCAGTGCCTCGCGCTCACGAATCTGTCCCTCCGCCACGGTGATCTGGCCCTCGAGCGCCTGGATCTTGCCGTCGCGGGCCAGCTCCAGGCCGTCGACCGAGTCGTAGGTGCTG
>QNFN01000165.1 GCA_003645555.1 Gammaproteobacteria bacterium
TCGCCGGAATCGCCGCGTTCCAGCGTGGCGATTTCGCCATCGCACTCGACTACTGGAATCGTCTTGGCCAGGTGATTGCCGAGGACCACCCCAACCGGCGCCTGCTGGCCGATTACATGGCGCAGGCGCGGAACGAGCTCAGCGCTGGCGGAGCGCAGGTCGCCGCGACCGGTGACGGTATTCCGGCCGCGGCAGACGCGGCGATCGAGGTGACCGTCGATCTCGCCCCGTCCCTGGTCGGGCAACTCACTGCGGGTGACACGCTGTTCGTGTTCGCGCGCGCGGCCCAGGGGCCACGCATGCCGCTGGCGATCGTGCGCCAGTCGGCGAGCACCTTCCCGGTGACCGTGATTCTTGATGATAGCCAGGCGATGACACCAAGCCTGCGGTTGTCGGGTTTCAGTGAAGTGACCGTGGGTGCACGGATTTCGCGTAGCGGCAATGCGACACCGCAGCCCGGCGACCTCCAGGGGAGCCTGAGTGGCGTTCTGATCGGGGCGGACCGTCAGGTGCGGGTGGTCGTCAGCGAAGAGGTTGAAGTCGCTGGCACGGCCCCGCAAGCCGCGTCGGCGCCGCCACCGCCAACAGCGCCCTCGGCCACGATACCGGCTGCGCTTGAGGTGGCAGTGACGCTCGATCCGGCCCTGGGTGACCGCGTTGCACCCGGTGATACGCTGTTCATCTTTGCCCGTGCGGCACAGGGCCCGCGTATGCCGTTGGCAATTGTTCGTCGCCAGGCTGGTGAATTGCCGTTGACGGTGACGCTTGACGACTCGCAGGCGATGGCGCCCAACTTTCGTCTTTCGGCCTTCCCCGAAGTCAGCGTCGGTGCGCGCATCTCCAAGTCGGGCAATGCCACGCCCCAGCCAGGTGATCTCCAGGGGAGCGTCAGCGGCATCCGGGTTGGTCAGGACCGCCGGGTTGAGTTGACCATCTCCGAGGCACTCTGAGCCGGGTCAACAGCCACTGGCCGGTCATTGTGCCGGTTCAGTCGGTCGCCGCAGACGAGGGTATGACGTGAATGCCGACACCTACCTGCTGCTGCGTACCACCCATCTCACCTGTGTGAGCCTGAGTATCACGCTGTTCCTGTTGCGCGGTTGGTGGCGATGGCGCGGTTCGGTGCTGTACTCCTCACGCTGGGCGCGCGTGTTGCCACACGTAAACGATTCTCTGTTGCTGCTGGCCGGGATCGGTCTGGTGATCACCCTGCAGCAGCATCCGTTCGTTGCACCCTGGTTGACGGCCAAGCTGGTCGGCCTGCTGCTGCACATCCTGCTTGGCATGGCTGCTCTGCGCGGCTGGGTGCGTGGCCGGTTGGCCGGAGTGACCTGGGTCGGTTCCGTCGTCGCGTTTTTCTACGTGGTCGGCGTGGCGCTCAGCCGTGATCCTTGGCTCGGAATGGCAGGCTGGGGCGGTTGACTGAATCCGGGGAGTGGAGCGGGTGAAGGGAATCGAACCCTCACTAGAAGCTTGGGAAGCTTCTGTTCTACCATTGAACTCCACCCGCCGCGTGGCTGCGTCTCCCGGCACGTGGGCGTACCGGGCGGCCTCAAAATCGGCATTTAAGCAGCGCCCGGTCGGCTTGGCAAGTTGATCCGCCTGGTGCCGGGTAAGGCCCTGCACCAGGCAGCGGTCATGCCCGGATAGTCCCGTATATCGGTCGCCGCCCGAGTCACGCTGTTCCGGTCAGAACGGGTTGATGGTGCTCGGTGGGGTCAGTGGGGTTTTGACCTTCGGCTTGTCGGCCGACTCGCAGCGGAAGCTGGAGAAGCTGCGGCTGGTCTCCAGCAACTCGGTCAAGATCAGGTAACGCACCTCCTCGCCGATCACCAGCAGGAGCTTGGTGCCGACGTCGAAGATCGCCGCCGGGGCCAGCAGGGCGGCCTCGTCGAGTGCGTCGACTGGTGCCGTCATCAGCATCCGGAAGTACTCGCCACCTGCACCGGTACCTTCGACCGCACGACCGCCGACAGCAATCGCGTGGTCGGTCAGCTTGCGTACACCGATGCTCAAGCCGCGTCCCGTCAGGAACTGCATCCAGCGCACCGAGCCGATGGACCACGGGCTGTCAGCATTGGCACGGTAGCCGATGATCTCGCCGACGCGGATCTTGTCCGCCGTTTCCACATCCAGTGACAGGGAGATGCCGCCCTCGCTGTGGTCGAACTGTTGCCAGGTGGTGGTGTGGAATTTCTGCCGGAACTGCTGATCGTAGTTGGTGGTCCGGTCCACGGTGTCCTGGCGGGTCTCGAACACCGTATCCCAGACATCGGCGCCACCGAGATCGCCTCCCTGGAAGACCGAACTGCGCAACGACATCTGGGCCCCGACATTGGTCGACCATTGCTCCTGGTGGTCGGTCATCAAGCCGAGGGTGGGACCGCTTCCGCCGGCGCCACCGGCCACCTTGAGTTCGATCTTTTCAGGTGCGAAATCACCCTCGCCGCTGAGGAAGTGGTGCCCGGTACCGAGGCCAACCATCACTTCAATCGGTTCGAAGGCGTCGCGCCGCTCGGTGGTGCGTTCGCGGCGCGCCTCCCAGGCGTGCCTGAGGCGCAACAGCATGTCTCGGCGCATGCGGTCGATTAGCGCCAGCCCTTTCTTTTCGAGGAGGCGTTTCTGCTCCAGGGTCTTGATCGGCGCACCAACCAGTGCGCTCGCACCGGCGACATCGATGCTGACGCCGTTCAGCGGCTTGGCCGGTCGTTTCATCGACGCGAAAAGCGGCGGCTGGTCCTGATCGGGATCGATGTAGAGGGCGCCGGCAACCTCAGTGCCACTCGGGATAGGATTCAGCTTGCAGCCGTCGATCCAGTGGTCGATTTCGGCGAACAGGGTATAGATCTCGCCCTGCATCAGGTGATAGGGGTTGGCCAGGTAGAGCAGGATCATCTGTCGATAGACGTGGTCGATGGACTCCTTCTCACCGCTGTCCGTGCCACCGCTTGGGACGGCGGTCAGATGGATTTTGGCCTGACTGGCAAAGCGATAGATGCGGTTCACTTCGCCCCAGATGTGCTCCGGTTCGGGGGCGTAGGCGACATACGCCTCGAGCAACTCGTGAGTCAGTGCTTCAATCACCCGGTGAGCGGTGACGATCATCGCCTGCGGGACCCGTCCCGGGTCGCCCTGGCTGAGCAGGTCGACGAAAATGCGTTTGTAGGCGTGCGCGATCTCTTCCAGCAGTCCACCGTGCAGAGCGGCGAGTTGGCGGTTGCGCTCACTCGGCTGGAAGGCCGTCTTTTCGCGCTGCTTTTTCATCGCCTTGTCGATGCCGAGCGCCTTGGAGCGCATCTGCTCCATGATCCGGTAGCGGATCTCGGTGTTCATTGAGCCACGATTCATCTTCACCAGGGCATCGCGCATGCTGGTGGCGGCCTCTTCGACATTGGCGAGCGGCAACGCGTCGATCCAGGCGCCGATTTTGGCTGGATCGGTCTTGAGCGACTCGGCCTCCGCGGAGATGGTCGGGACGGTGAGCCGGAGTACGGATATGGTTTCAATCATGGCCTTGGGAGCATCCCTTTATCCTGACAACTGACCGGCGACCGGCCATGGCACCGGCTTCTTTAGCTTCGGGCCCTTAATGAATAATAGACAAACGGCAGCCGACATAGAAGAAATTCCGTATGCAAAGTGGGGTGACCATGGTTTTCGGGGGTTACCTGAGTCTCGCGCTCAGGGGCGCTGAACCACACCGGGTTGCTGCGCGACCCACGCCTCGGCACGCTCACGGTCGGCAGCGGAGAGGTTGGTGGCAATTGTCTCCAGCTTGCGTTGCGTCAGCTTCTGCCGAGGGACGTTGCCAGCCTGCTCGAAGTTCAAGGCCGCCGCGGTGAACCATTTGTAAGCCTCGTAGGGATCGGCCTCGATGCCGAGTCCCTTGTAGCGCAACTGGCCCAACTCATACTGGGCGAGAGGGTCACCGCCGCTGGCGGCGCGCTCGAACCAGTCGGCGGCAGCAGCCGGATCCTTCGGCACGACCTCGCCTCGCAGGTACATGCGCCCAAGGCGTGCCTGGGCCGTGGCCAGGCCGCCATCGGCCGCCTCACGCACCAGCTTCAGGCCAGTGTCGGCATTGGGTGCGGTGCCGATGCCGTCGATGGTGAGCAGGCCGACCAGGTAGCGGCCAGTGAGATCGCCTTTGGCCGAGAGTTGGCCGCAACTTTTGATGGCGGCTTTGCTGATGGCTGTCTCGTGGGTTTTTCGCGCTTGCTCGAAGAGGATCGCGCACTCGTCGGCGAGTGTGGCGCTGGCAAACATCAACAGCAACGCCGCACCGGGTAGGGCGAGTGGACGAGATCGGCGTGGTGACTTGACCATGTCTGCTTCCTTGGCCGATGGCGGTGCCATGCGCGGACACATCGAGTCTAGTCGGCGCGGGGACGAGCGGCGAGTCGTGGCGTCCGGCATGGGCCTGGAGTAGATTTCGAGTCCAGGAAGAGGTTGCCCAGGAGATGAATCATGCGCGTCCGTTTGATTTGGCCACGAGGCGAGGCTGTCATGGTGCTTGGCACCGATGTCAACGCAAGCCTGGTCGCCGAGGCGCTGCCCGCGGGAGCCATGGCCCATTGCTGGGGTGACGAGGTCTATTTCAGCCTGCCGGTGATCGCTGAGCTTGATGCCGATGCGACCGACGTCGTTGATCCGGGCACGGTCTGCTACTGGGTGGAAGGGGCATCGGTTGCAATTCCGTTCGGACCGACGCCGGTCTCGGTGACCGACGAGTGCCGGCTGGTTACCCGGGTCAACCGGATCGGGATGATCGAGGGTGACCCACGAGCTCTGGCGAGCATCGCCGAGGGTGATCAGCTGGAACTGCTCCCGGTTTCGGGTTGAGGCGCATGGACCAGCACTTCAATCGCACTCCTCCTCCTCGATCTCCTGTTCTTCGGCGATAGTGGCGGCCCGCTCGAACCAGGCCAGGGCCGCCGCTTCGTCACGCGGCACCCCCAAACCACTGAGGTACATGTTCGCCAGCGTTACGGTGGCTTCGTGATGGCCCCGTTCAGCGGCCTTTTCAAACCAGAGCGCGGCCACTTCATGGTTCACCGGAGTGCCTTGCCCGAGTGAA
>QNFN01000166.1 GCA_003645555.1 Gammaproteobacteria bacterium
GGGCCGTAGCCCTCGTAGCGAATCTCCTCGAACTCCTCGCCATCCATGCCGCCGGCACCACGCTTGGTCGCCCGCTCGATGACGTCCTTGGTCATGTTCGCAGCCAGCGCCTTGTCAACTGCCGTGCGCAGCCGCGGATTGGCCGTGGCATCGCCGCCGCCGTGGCGGGCCGCGGTGGTAATTTCCCGGATCAGCTTGGTGAAAAGCTTGCCGCGCTTGGCGTCCTGGGCGGCCTTCCGGTGCTTGATATTGGCCCATTTACTGTGACCAGCCATCGGTTCCTCGGGAGAAAATAGCGTTCGCGGAAGTGTATCACCGCGTCGGCGACATGGTCAGCAGAACCAGGTCACAGATTATGGATATTTACTGGAAATTTACCATTTCGCAGGAAGCCGGCAACCGCGGCCGCGACACGGCCCGAGGCGAGCATGCTCATGTGCGTCACCGGCAGTTCGATCCACCCGGAGTTCCCCACCTGTCGGGTTTCGTCGATCCGGACGGTCCCGTCGCCCGGCCGCCCGACGCCGGTCACCAGGCGACCGAGCCCAAGCGGGCGGGTGCCGGCGACAATGCCGAGTTCGCAGCCGTCCGGCACCGCGTCAGCCCAGGGCCCGGTGACATCGGCGGATGCAGAACGCAGCAGCCAGCGTCCCGGGCCAACCCTGGCCAGGCGCCGTGCGGCAAGACTGCCGGCGAACGGCGTACCCAGGGCGACCACCCGCGTCAGCTGCCCCTCCGCTCGAGCCGCCAACGCCACGGCCAGGCGACCGCCGAGGCTATGACCGACAAACAGGGTCGGAAACGGGTTACCCAGGTCGCTGGCGAGCCTTGCGGCGGCCTCCGCCACTCCCTCGCGACGGGGTGTCCAGGCATGGCTTTCGGGTGCAAAGCCAACCGACCGCAAACGGTGTCCCAACACGCTCATGGAAAACGCTGGCATCCACAGGCCGTGCAAGAGCACGACCCGGGGTGGTACGGACACGGGTTCGGGCCTCAGGGCGAAGCGTCGAGCATGCGGTCGAGGGCCGCACGCGCCTGGGCCGCCTCCTCGGCGGGCACCTGGATACGGTTGACCGGCTCGCCGGCGACCAGGCTCTCCAGTACCCAGGCAAGATGCTGGGGGTCGATGCGGAACATGGTCGAGCACATGCACACCGTCGGCGACATGAACTCGGCAACCTTGCCCTCGGCCTGCACTTCGCGATGCAGGCGGCTGACCAGGTTGAGCTCGGTGCCGACCAGCCAGCGCGTCCCGGGCGCCGAGTCGCGCACGGTGCGAATGATGGTCTCGGTGGAACCGACGACATCGGACTTCTCGCACACTTCGAACGAACATTCCGGGTGCGAGATCACCTTGCCGTCGGGATACTCGGCCCGAAAGCGGTCGATGTGCTCCGGGTGGAACATCTGGTGCACCGAGCAGAAACCCTTCCACAGGATCATCCGGGCGTCGCGGATCTGCTGTTCGGTCAACCCACCGAGTGGTTTGTCGAAATCCCAGGTCACCATCTGCTCAAGCGGTATACCCATACGGTAGCCGGTATTGCGCCCCAGGTGCTGATCAGGAAAAAACAGGATCTTTTCACGCTGGGCAAATGACCAGTCGAGCACGTGGCGGGCGTTGCTCGAAGTGCAGACGATGCCGCCATGGCGGCCGCAAAAGGCCTTCAGATCGGCGGCTGAGTTAATGTAGGTGACCGGCATCACCCCATTCTCGACGTCGAGCACCCGGCCCAGTTCGCGCCACGCGCGCTCGACTTTGGCCAGGTTGGCCATGTCGGCCATCGAACAGCCGGCGGCCAGGTCAGGCAGGATCAAGGCCTGATCCGGGCGCGACAGGATATCGGCCACCTCAGCCATGAAATGGACGCCGCAGAAGACGATGAACTCGGCATCAGACTCTCCCGCCAGACGGGAGAGCTTCAGCGAGTCGCCGACGTGATCAGTGTGACGGAACACCTCTTCACGCTGATAGTGGTGGCCGAGGATCACCACCCGGTCGCCAAGTGCCACGCGGGCGGCCTGGATGCGGACCTCGCAATCAGCGTCGTCGAGGTCGGCGAAGTGCTGTAGGGCGTGGGCGGTCTGGCTCATCGCGGTAGTCTGCTCCGTGACATTCGGCTCGGCCCGGTGGGGATCAGGGAACCCCTGCTCAGGTGATGGACCCGTAGCTTGCGCACCAGCTTGGTCAAAAGCCCCTCGGGGCTCCGATGATGCTGCGCTGCAAAATGGGTGTCAACCCGATGGGATGAGGGTTTTCAGCGCCTCACGGTCGGTCCACGATGACGCCCTGGCGATGGCCCCGTCGCGCTCGATCCAGAGGGCCTCGCTGTGCTCGTCCGGGGCGAGGCGAACCGGGACGCTCTCCGGCAGGCGAACCGTGAACACATGCTCCTCGTTGTCACGCACGTCCGGATGGTAGCGTGCCCGCCAGGCCGGCAGGATCGGGAAGCGGTTGACCCGCCCGGTCGCGACCGGGACGGCATCGATGCCGGTCTCCTCGTGCAGCTCACGGATCGCCGCCGCCCCTGGCAGCTCGCCCCAGTGGAGGCTGCCGGTAACCGATTGCCAGAAGTCGGGGGGCTGGCGCCGGCGCAACAGCAGCGCCTCGCCACCGTCGGTGGTCACCACGACCAGCACCGAGACCGGCCGTTTGAAACCGGCCCGGTCGGCAACCTCGATCGTGGCCATCGCTACCCTCAGGCCGGGTGGCGCACCCGCAGGTTGAGTTCATCGAGTTGCAGCGCCGATACCGGTGCCGGGGCCTGGGTCAATGGGCAGCTGGCCGACTGGGTCTTGGGGAAAGCAATGACTTCGCGAATCGAACTGGCCCCGGTCATCAGCATCACCAGCCGGTCGAGGCCAAAGGCGATGCCACCGTGCGGCGGCGCGCCGTACTTCAGGGCGTCGAGCAGGAAGCCGAATTTCTCACGCGTCTCTTCATCACTCAGCCCGAGCAGCGCGAACACCTCGGCCTGCATCTCCGGACGGTGGATACGGACCGAGCCGCCGCCAACCTCGGTGCCGTTGATCACCAGGTCGTAGGCTCGCGACAGCGCGTTGCCCGGATCGGCGACCAGTGCCTCCGGATCATCGACCCGCGGCGCGGTAAACGGATGGTGCAGCGCGTCCCAGCGCTTCTGTTGTGGGTCCCAGTCGAACATCGGGAAATCGACCACCCAGACCGGGCGCCAGCCGCGCTCGACCAGGCCACGGTCTTCGCCCAACCGCACGCGCAGGGCACCGAGCGCCTCGTTGACCACCCGCGCCTTGTCGGCACCGAAAAAGACCAGGTCGCCATCGGCGGCCCCGGTGCGCTGCATTATCTCTTTGACCACCGCATCCGGGAGGAACTTGAGGATCGGCGACTGCAGCCCCTCACGCCCCTTGGCCAACTCGTTGACCTTGATGTAGGCAAGCCCCCTGGCGCCATAGATGCCGACGAACTTGGTGTAGACATCGATCTCCTTGCGGGTCAGTTCGCCACCAGCCGGCAAGCGCAGCGCGGCGACGCGGCCGTCGGGATCGTTGGCCGGACCGGCAAATACCTTGAACTCGACCCCGGTGAGCAAATCACCGATATCGACCAACTCGAGCGGAATGCGCAGGTCGGGTCGGTCGCTGCCGAAACGGCGTACCGCCTCGGCGTAGCTGATGCGTGGAAATGGCTCCGGCAGGGCCTGCTCGAGGACGTTGCAGAAGAGTTCATGCACCATCCGCTCCATCAGCAGCATGATCGCGTCCTCGTCCATGAACGAGGTCTCGATATCGAGCTGGGTGAACTCGGGCTGACGGTCGGCGCGTAAGTCCTCGTCACGGAAACAGCGCACGATCTGATAGTAGCGGTCGAGGCCGGAGACCATCAGCAGCTGCTTGAACAGCTGCGGCGACTGCGGCAGGGCGTAGAACGAACCGGCCTGGAGGCGACTCGGCACCAGGAAGTCACGGGCCCCTTCGGGAGTCGCCTTGGTCAGGAACGGGGTCTCGACCTCGTAGAAGCCCTCGTCATCGAGGAAGCCCCGTAATGCACGCGCAACCTCGTTGCGCAGGCGCAAACGCTGCAGCATCACCGGCCGACGCAGGTCGATATAACGGTAGCGCAGACGCACATCCTCGTTGACGTCGGAGTCGTCCTCGATGACGAACGGTGGCGTCTCGGCATGGTTGAGGATCTCGAGCTCGCTGCACAGCACCTCGACCTCACCGCTTGGCAATGACGGGTTCTCGGTTCCTTCGGGCCGGCGCCGTACCCGGCCGGTCACCTTGAGCACGAACTCGTTGCGGACCCGTTCGGCCAGGGCAAACGCCTCGTGGGTGTCCGGGTCGATCACCACCTGCGCCAACCCCTCACGGTCGCGCAGGTCGACGAAAATCACCCCTCCGTGATCGCGGCGGCGATGCACCCAGCCACAGAGGGTGACGGTCTGGTCGATATTGGAGGCGTTGATCTGTCCGCAGTAATGGCTGCGCATGCTGGTTTCCAGGGGGTCAGAATGAAAAGTGTGGTCGTACCGGCGCCACGGCGACGCGACCGGCGGACGCGGCGAGCGGCTTCAGTCGCTCGAATTGGCGGCCGGGCAACTGCCCGAGGCCCCGCAGGGCGCCGACTCGGGCTTGCTCTTGGAATCCGAATCGTGAACGTTACGCTTGCTGCCTTGCTTGAAGTCGGTCTCGTACCAGCCGCTGCCCTTGAGGCGGAACGACGGCGCCGAGATCAACCGTTTCAGGGCGTCATGGCTGCAGCCCGGGCAGGACACAAGCACCGGGTCGCTCATTTTCTGGATGGCCTCGAGCTCATGGCCACAATCGCCGCAGCGGTATTCGTAGATGGGCATGTCGTACCTCGTGAAGCACGCGACTGCCACCACGGTGGGGGCGGCGCCGTCCGACTTCAAGGGCGGCAAGTATACCCTCCATCGGCCTCGTGAAAAAGCCGTCAGGGATAGAAAACTGTCAAGAAATCAGGCGGCTTTGCGCGGGGATCAACCCAGGCCCATCTCCTCGGGCTCCTCGCCAGATTGCTTGGCGTCGAACTCCCGCAACCGGTCCACCGCCTTGA
>QNFN01000167.1 GCA_003645555.1 Gammaproteobacteria bacterium
CCGCCTCGTTCAGCAGTGACTCGACCATCGGCAACAGCAGTCGCGCATGCTCACGCGGCGCCAATTCAAAGCGCTCGCGCAGCACCTTGCCATCGAGCAGTGCGGCCGAGCACGCCTCGGTAGCCGTATCGAGAGCCAGCAGCCGAGTCATGCCGTCTCCCCGGTATCAGCCAATGCGCCTGGAACATCGGCAAAGAAGCTGATCGCTTTCTCCTCGTCGCGGGTTACCGGCATCGGCGGCAGACTGCCGAGAAAGCGTCGACCATAACTCTTGCTGAACAGGCGTGGGTCGCAGATCGCCAACACACCGTGGTCGTCGACATCGCGGATCAACCGCCCCACTCCCTGTTTCAGTGCAATAACGGCATTGGGCAGGTGGTGGTCCATGAACGGATTGCCACCCGCCGCGCGCAGGGCGTCACTGCGTGCCTGCAGCACCGGGTCGTCCGGGGCCGCAAACGGCAGCTTGTCGATGATGACGCACGACAGGGCCTCACCGCGCACATCGACCCCCTCCCAGAAACTGCTGGTGCCGAGCAGCACGGCATTGCCAAGCGCACGGAAACGCTCGAGCAGTTCCGCCCGCGGTGCGTCGCCCTGCACCAACAGCGGGTAGTCGAGAGCGCCGTCCAGTCGCTCGGCCGCATCCCGTAGCGCACGATGGCTGGTAAAAAGCAGGAAACAACGCCCCCCGCTCGCTTCGATCAGTGGCCGGGCCACGGCCAGCAGGCGCTCGCCGTATTCCGGGTCACGCGGATCCGGCATCCTGCGCGGTACGTAGAGCAGCGCCTGGCGACTGAAGTCGAACGGGCTTTCCCAGCGGTGCGTCGTCGCATGGTCGAGGCCGAGACGTTCGGTGTAGTGTGTGAACGAGTCGCCCACGGCCAGGGTTGCCGAAGTGAAAATCCAGGCCCCAGGGTAACGCGCCATCTGTTGCTGCAGCGGCTCGGCAATGTCGAGCGGCGTGCGGTTGAGCACAAACCCGCGGTTGTAGGTTTGCACCCAGCGAACGGCGCCGTCGATCTCCTCGCCCAGCTGGTCGAGCAGACTGAGGCAGTCGGCAGTACGGCGGGCACACGACTCCAGCCCCTTGCCGCGCCCGGCCTCGGCGGCAAGGGCACTGCCTAAAGCCTCCAAGCCATCATGCAGTGCGGTCAGCGCGTCGGTCGCGGTGCTACGACCGAGCAGCGTCGACCAGGCCGCGCGCCGCTCTCCCTTGCCCAAGGCCAGGCGCAGGTCGGCAACCCCTTTCTCCAGCCCGGCCGTGAGGTCGCGAAGCGTGGCTGAATCAGGAGCCTCGGTCAGTTGCGCCGCCACCGTGTCGCGCGCCAGGCCGAGCAGTTGATGAGCCGAAAGGGTATCGCCGAAGAAGCGGCCAGCGATCTCCGGAACCTGGTGAGCCTCGTCGATGATCCACGCCTCGGCATCGGGCAACAGTTCACCGAAACCGCTGTCACGCAGCGCCATGTCGGCGAACAGCAAGTGATGGTTAACCACCAACAGATCGACCGCCTGGGCGTTGCGCCGGGCGCGGACCAGGAAGCAGTCGGTGTAATCCGGGCACTCCTGACCAAGGCAGTTGTCAGTGTTCGAGGTGACCAACGGCCAGATGCGTGACTCCTCGGAAATGCCGGTCAATTCGGCAATATCTCCGGCACGGGTGCGCCCGGTCCAGTCGCGGATCGCGGTCGCCTCGGCCGCCTGCTCGCGCGAGCGGAAGCGGCCGGCGGCGAGATGCTGCTGCAACCGGTAGCGGCAGAGGTAGTTGGTCCGCCCCTTGAGTAACGCCGCGCGAATCGGGACATCGAGTGCCTGACGCACCAGTGGCAGGTCGCGGTGATAGAGCTGATCCTGGAGGTGACGCGTGCCGGTCGAGACCACGACTTTTTTACCGGAGAGCAGTGCCGGAAGGAGGTAGGCGAAGGTCTTGCCGGTGCCGGTGCCGGCCTCGGTCACCAACGTGTTCCCTGCGTCGATAGCATCGGCCACCGCTGCCGCCATCTCCTGCTGCTGGTGGCGCGGTGCAAAGCCGTCGAGCAGGTGAGTGAACGGGCCGTCAGCCCCGAGAAGAGCGGCCGGGTCAGCGTCGATCATCGACCGGCCTCGTACTGTGCCGCACGCATATCGGCCTCGCGGGCGCCGGTGGCGTTGCCGGTCTGGCGGCGCGCCTCGGCGATGAGGCGCCAGTTGCGCAGACGTAGCGCCGCACTGTCACCGGCCACGCTGTTGGACTTGGCGGCAAACTGTTCGGCGAGTTGTGGCCGACCCTGGTCGAGGCGCACAGCGGCGAGATGCTGCCATAGGTAGGCGTTCGCAGGCTCGATACGCAGCGCCCGCTCCAGCCCGGCGGCCGCCTGCTCATGCTGACCGGCGGCCCAACGCCGGCGCACATCACGCAGGATATCGTCGACCGCGGCGGTACTGGTGACCGGCGTGGCCAACGCCAGCTGCGGGACTGCAGACGACTGGGACGACGCCTCCGGAACGGAGGTGATCGGACGCGGCTGGGCTGCCGCCGATACCCCGTCAGATGACAGCGGTCGTGGCACACCGGTTGTCGGCTCGGGGGCCGGGAGGGCCGTGACCGTAACCGGCGCTTCTGACCTTGGCGCCGTGGCGGGGTTGATCGTCTGGCTTGCCGGCGGCGAACCTGGATCGACAGTACGTGACTCGACCGGCGCCAGCCGGGTCGATGGTCCGGCGCAGCCGGCCAGCAGCAAGGCGGCGAACAGCGCCACGGTACGGTTGAGGTTCACGATCATTCCAGGAGTCCCTTGATCCAGTTCGTCAGCGGGTCGCCACCCTCCGCACGTTGGCCGCAGGGGCTTGCCTCAACCGGCAGCGCCGTCGTCGGCATGGGCAGTTGCACGGCCCCGGGGCACCCTTCGGCACTGCGTCGTGGCGGGTCGAGTTCGAGCCACGCCATGGCCGTTCCCTCAGGGGGCACCGGCGCCAGCGGGGCCGTTCGCAATCCGGCTACGATCCGGCCCCAGACCCGCAAGGCACCGGTCGCACCGGTCAGACCGGTCGGCTCATTATCGTCACGACCGACCCAGACGACGGCAACGTGCTCGCCACTGTAACCGGCAAACCAGCTGTCACGCAGATCGTCGGTGGTTCCGGTCTTACCGGCCACCCTCAGCGCGGCCACCGGCGCCACCAGAGAACGTGCCGTACCGCTGCGCACAACCTCCTGCAGGGCGTAGGTGAGTTGGTAGACCGTGGCCGGATCGACCCGTTGCTCCACGGTCAGCGGGTAGCGCTGCAATTGGGTTCCGTCGGCGGCGACCACCTCGCGAATCGCCTTGAGTGGGGTATAGAAACCGTTACCGGCGAGCGTCTGGTAAAGCTGCGTCACTTCGAGCGGGGACATCTCGACCGCACCGAGCAACAGCGACGGATAGGCGCGTACCGGGCGTCGCAGGCCGATCCGCTCGAGTGCGGCGATGGTGCGCGGCAAGCCGGTCTCCATGCCAAGCCGGGCCGTGGCCAGATTGTAGGAGTTGGCCAACGCCCGATAGAGCGGCACATAACCATGCGCCTGACGATTGTAGTTGTTCGGCTCCCACAGGCTGCCGTCATCGAGAGTCAGCTGGAACGGGGCATCCTCGATCGGTGTGGCCAGGGTGTAGCCGCGTTCGAGTGCCGCGAGATAGATCGCCGGCTTGACCAGTGAACCAATCGGCCGCACGGCATCCAGGGCCCGGTTGAAACCGGCGTAGCGCGCCCGCCGGCCACCGGTCACCGCCAGCACTTCACCGCCCTCGCTACGGCTGATGATCACCGCCGACTGCAACTTGCCGCCCGGCAGTTTGCGCGTCTTCTCGAGTGCCGGCAGTTCGCGCGCGACGGCCGTCTCGGCATCGGCCTGGATCAGTGGATCCAGGGTGGTGAAGATGCGTAGCCCCTCGCTACGCAGATCCTCGTCACGGTAGTCGCGGCGTAGCTGGCGGCGCACCAGGTCGAAAAATGCCGGGTAACGCACCGCCGATGCACCACGTTCCTTGCTGACACCGAGCGGTGCACGGCGCGCATCCGTCGCGACCCGGGCATCAACCAGGCCTCGCTCTTCCATGGTGCTGATGATGCGATCACGGCGCTCGCGCGCCCGTTCCGGGTTGCGTCGCGGATCGTAGTAGGAGGCACCACGCAGCAGCGTCACCAGCAAGGCCGCCCTCGGCAGATCGACCTGGGCCAGCGGCATCCCGAAGTAGTCGAGGCTGGCCCGACCAAAACCGTGGATCGCCCGGGCACCGTTCTGGCCGAGGTAGACCTCGTTGAGGTAGGCCTCGAGGATCTCCGGCTTGGAATAGCGCCATTCCAGCAGCAGCGCCATCAATGCCTCGTTGACCTTGCGCCAGAGGCTGCGCTCCGGGGTCAGGAAGAAGTTCTTGACCAGCTGCTGGGTCAGCGTGCTGCCGCCCTGGCTGACGCGACCACTGCGCAGGTTGGCCCACAGCGCACGGGCGATCGAGGTCGGATCGACGCCGTAGTGAGTGTAGAAATGACGGTCCTCGATGGTCAGCAAGGTGTCGAGCAGGATCGGCGGCACCTCCCCGAGACGCACCAGAACGCGATCTTCGTTGTGCGCCGGGTAGATGCCACCGATCTCGAGCGGCTCGATACGCAGTAGTGGCAGCGATCTGCCATCGGGAGTAGAGAGAGAAGCAATCCGCCCACCGGCGAAACGCACCACGGCCGACTGCGCCCCCTGCTCATCATCGGCGAACCGGAAGCCGCGGGTGCGTAGCGTCAGCGCCTCACCGGCACGCACATAGCTGCCAGGCGCCTGCGCCCTACGCGCCTTAGTGTAACGCAGCAGTTGCAACTCCTTCTCGAGTTGCGCCGGGCTCAGTGGCAAACCCGGGAAGAGTTCCAGCGGCCGGGCGAAGACCCGCGCTGGAACGGCCCAGCGCTTGCCCTCGAACTGGGTACGCACCTCCCTGTCGAGATAAAAGAGATAACCGACCACCAGTGGCGCGCTGACGAGTGCGGCCCAGAAGAGCAGCACAACCAGGCGCCAAAGCAGTCGGCGCGGTCGCCGTTCGGGCTGCTTGC
>QNFN01000168.1 GCA_003645555.1 Gammaproteobacteria bacterium
CCGTGACCTCATCGCCCTCCTTGACCTTGAACTCGCCCAGGCCAAAGGTCGGTGCCGACGAGGTCATGTAGACCCGCACCTTGTTGCCATCGCGGATCACCTTCGAGTCGGTCTCGAGCTTGATACCGTCCTTCTTGGCTATCGCTACCGTCGCGGCAAACGTCGGATCGTTGTGTTCGTAGTTTGACCGCGGGGTGGCGGTGTCAGCACGCACGATGATGGCGTCGTGCGGCTCGGCGGAGGTCGCACCGTCGTGGACCAGCTTGAGCTTGTCGCCACTGATGTCGATCAACTGGTCGTTCTCCGGCTTCAGTGGACCGACGTTGAGGAACCGGTCCTTGGAGAACTTGTTCAGCGACACCAGCCATTTGCCGTCGGCCTCCTTGGTCTCACCCATGGAGGTGTGGTTGTGACCCGGCTGATAGTGCACATCGAGCTTGTCGATGATGTAGTCGACTTTCTCGCCGTTATAGGCACGGATCGCTTTCTCGATGTTCCACGAAACGGCCTGGCTGTCCAGGAACAGCGTGGTGTAACCGTTGCCACGACCGTCGAGGGCCGTGTGCAGCGGTCCGAGTCCGAGTTCGGGTTCACCGGCCACGGCATCACGTGGCTTGATCTTGTCAGCGAACAGGTCGGGAAACTTGCGCACGTCGAGGATAGTCACCGTCGGCGACAATTTGCCGTTGATGACAATGTACTTGCCGTCGGGGGCGGTGTTGACGCCGTGCGGGCTGTTCGGCACCGGGACATAACGGGTATACGGCGAGTTGGCCCGCTTGCGCCCGTCGAGCACCGGCACACCAGCGTACTCCTTGTATTTGCCGGCCTTGACCGCGGCCTCGATTGCCTTGATGTCGAAGATCACCGCCCAGTCCTGCTCATTGGAGACCATCTGCGCCAGGGAGATGCCTTCCTCACTGTTGTAGCAGCTGGAGACCGCATACAGGCCCTGGTAGTCGGCATCGACATTGTCGAGATTGCCGTCGACCATCACATGCCAGGCCACCTCCATTTTTTCGCCGTCGACAGCGGTAAAGATGGCGACGTACTTGGACGGATCGTCGAGATCGCGACCGTCGTTCGGCAGCGGCACGCGGTGCTCGCCGTTGCAGAAGACGTAGCCGGTCTTGGGGTACTTCTGTGGCCGCAGGCCATGGATGTCGGCCGCGTTGGGGATCTCGATGATCTTGTCTACCTTCATGATGTCGCAGCGGATGCGGGCGACACGGGAGTTCGCCTTGTCGTTGATCCACAGGTAGCGTCCATCGTAGGTGCCGTCGGTGAACGACATGTGCGGGTGATGGGCGTCACCGTTGAGGTAGACCCCTCCGCGTGACTCCAGGTGTTTCTTGGTCTCCGGCAGCAGTCCCTCGGTGAGGATTTTGCGACTCTCGTTGGTCTGCCCCCAACCGGTGGCACTGCAACGGTTGAACACCGGGATACGCATCAGCTCGCGCATCGACGGCACGCCGACGATGCGTACCTCGCCGGCCTGGCCGCTGCTCCAGAAGCCGTAGTAGTCATCCAGTTGGCCCGGTTCGACACTGGCCGAACTGCCGGCAGCGTGCGCCTCACGTGATGCCAGTGCGCTGAAACCGGTCACGCCGCCGACACCAGCGATGGCCGCGACCCCGGCGGTGCCCTTAAGCAACTCACGCCGGGTCAATGCGGTTTTTGACTCATCCTTTTTTTCCATGTCACCTGCTCCTATTGTCGTGACCGGCCAGAAGTGACCGGCCTTCCCTCATGCCCTCCGACACCCGCCGGGGATCAATGCGGTTCCTTTACTACGCGGCTCCCTGAATGACTTCAGCCACCGCATTTTCAGTCGTCGAATCCTTGTTCCTGCGTTCCAAACTCTCGGCCATGCGCGCCGAAAGAAGAGCCTTGCGTTCGCGCCGTTCACGCCGCTGGACCATCACCGGGCACTGCTGTTCATCGTGATAAAGCTCCTGGCAACTCAGGCAGTAGAGGCACTCGTTGGGGTTAATGGGCCCCTCGGGGTGGATCGACTGGACCATGCACCCCTTGGCGCAGATCTGGCAGCGGGTGCCGCAGTCGTTGTAGCGCTTGAGCCACTCGAACATCCGCAGTCGTCCCGGGATCGCCAGTGCCGCACCGAGCGGGCATAGATAACGGCAGTAGGCCCGCTCGACGAACAGGCCAACCACGAGCGTGCCCACGGCAAACAGCACGTAGGGCCACTCACGGGCAAACTTGAGGATGATCGCGGTCTTGAACGGCTCGATCTCGGCCAGGTGTTCGGCCATCGTCAGCGAATGCAGCGAAAAGCCGAACAGCAGCAGAAAGATGATGTACTTGAGCGTCCATAACCGCTCGTGTAATCCCCAGGGCACCGTCCATTGCGGGATATGCAATCGCTTGGCGACCCGATTGAGCAGCTCCTGCATGGCGCCGAACGGGCACAGCCAGCCGCAGAAGACACCGCGCCCCCAGAACAGCAGCGAGGCAGCGACACCACCCCAGATGATGAAGATCAGCGGTTCCATCAGGAAGTAGTCCCAGGCGAAGCCGGTGACCAGGGCGTTGAACACCGTCATCACGTTGACCACGGAGAGCTGGGCATTGGCATACAGGCCGAGCCAGAACAGCGTAAACAGCAGGTAGACGACACGCACGCGCTCGGTCAACAACGGCCGCTTGGTCAACCACTCCTGGAAGAAGAAGATCAGTGTCAGGATGCCGAGGGCGACGATCAATATAGCGACGTCCACCTGCTTCGCATTCCAGATCTTCTGCCACAGGGGAACCTCCCCACCACCCATCGTCGCCGGTGGCATCTCGTAGCGGACATAGCTCTCTGGTAGCTGATAGCGCAGTTCGAAGGTCTGGAACGCCTTGGTCGTCGGCCCGATTTCACGGCCCACCAGCAGCTTCAGGCGCCACGGCGCAGCCGGGTCAAACGGTACATCCTCCGGTATCAGGAACGTATCGATATCCTCGAAATCGGGCGCCCCGGCGGCGGTGATGCGCCGCAAGCGTTTCTGATGGTAGTCGTGGAAGCGGAAAACGTTGTCGCCCTGATTGAGCTGGATGCGATCAAAAATTCCACCGCGCACGTAGCTCGAGCCCTTGAACGAAAAACGGCCCATGCCGGCAATCACCAAGGCATGCTGCCCCGGGGCCAGCTTCTTCTCGAGGTTGGCGAACTCGTTGTCACCAATGGCGTTGCGACCGATGCCCGGGATCGACGCCAGACCGGCGTAGAGGTCGATGAACAGCTCGGCCGGCTCACCGGCCTCGGGGCGTGCCGCCGCCCTGACGTTGCCCGAACTGGCAAAAGCGCGGTTGACGTCTTCCAGCGTCAGCTTCAGCTGCTGCATCGATCCGTCAACCGTCAGCCCGGCCCAGTCAGTGGCTATAAACGGCCGTTCCGTATCGAGCACCGCGCGTGGTCCGGCCGGCTGGTCCGCGACCGGTTCAAGTCCGCCAAGGCGCAGCTCACGTGCCACCTTGACCGCCGCGCGAAGGACGGTGTCATCGATCACCATAATGGTCACAGTGGCCCCGGTGACGATGTCCACCTGGTGCTTTTCCCGCTCGATGTTGCGCACGAACTCGGCGATGTCGAAACCGATGTAGCCCTCGATCACCTTGCGAATACGCGCTTCGGGGATACCGATAAGCACAATCGGTTCGCTGTGTTCGACCAGCTCCACAGAACGGATGATGGCGTCGCTATCGAGTCCTACGAGAACGTGGATCGGTTTGCCTGAGTAGCCGATGGTGCTGACGAAATCGGTGGTCAGGAACAGGTACCCGAGCAGCTCTTTACCATGCATGGCCTGAGCGACCGGGAACTCATCGGCCGGCGGCTCAATGCGGTCGGCTCCGGGGTAGAGTGCAGAGGCCTCGGCTCCGGCAAGGAAGCGCGGCAAATCCGGCGCAGCAGAAATGGCGAGCGGAAACAGCAGCGCGAGGATGACAATAATGCGCTGGGCCAATACCCGCGCAAGGGTCACGCTGCCAGAAGTATGGCACTCCACGTCGATCGACATTCCTGTCCTGTCCCTCGCCATCCCTGGGCGAATCGCTTGTTGGCCGCGGGATAAGTCTGGTCCATACCCGCGGGACTCGCCAGTGGCCTGTATCGGCCGTGACGATGTCAGTGCTCAGTTCACCCGATGAATGCGTCTGAAACCTTGATCAAGGACAAGACCACCAGGGGTCACATCGGTACCCGGAAAACGGTGTGAACGCCTGCCCGGTTAACGTTCGACCTGGCTGACGTCGCGCACGGCACCACGGGATGCCGACGTAGTCAACGCGGCGTAGGCGCGCAGCGCGGCCGTCACCTGGCGTGGACGTGCCTCGGCCGGCTTCCATGCTGACGTCCCTTTCGTCTCCATCGCCTGGCGACGACGGGCCAGTTCGTCGTCGGAGATCGCGAGGTGGATGCGTCGGTTGGGGATGTCGATCTCGATGGTGTCACCCTCCTCGACCAGAGCGATGTTGCCGCCCTCGGCCGCCTCGGGCGAGGCGTGGCCGATCGACAGACCCGAGGTGCCACCAGAAAAGCGTCCGTCGGTCAGCAGTGCACACGCCTTGCCCAGCCCCTTCGCCTTCAGGTAGCTGGTCGGGTAGAGCATCTCCTGCATACCGGGACCGCCTTTCGGCCCCTCGTAGCGGATCAGGACGACATCGCCCTCCTTGATCCGGCCGCCGAGGATCGACTCGACGGCCGCCTCCTGGCTTTCGCAGATGCGCGCCGGCCCGGAGAAAGTCAGATTGGATTCATCGACCCCGGCGGTCTTGACGATGCACCCCTCCTCGGCAAGGTTGCCGAACAGCACCGCGAGGCCGCCTTCCTTGCTGTAGGCGTGTTCCACGTCACGGATACAGCCCGCCTCACGGTCAACATCGAGGTCGGAAAAGCGCTTGTCCTGGCTGAAGGCCTCAAGGGTTCTCACCCCACCCGGGGCCGCACGGTAGAAGTCGTTCGGTTGCTCGCTGTCGCTCACCCGTACGTCCCAGGCATCGAGCCCCGCACCGAGGGTCGTGCTGTGCACGGTCGGCACATCGAGGTTGATCA
>QNFN01000169.1 GCA_003645555.1 Gammaproteobacteria bacterium
ACACGACCATCATCGACCGCATCGTCGCCACCATCGCGCCCCGTGCCGACGACCGCCTGGTCGAGATTGGCCCTGGTGAAGGGGCTTTGACGGGGCCGCTGCTCAAGGCCGCCGGCCGGTTGACCGCAATCGAGCTCGACCGTGACCTGGTCGCCCGCCTGCACACCCGTTTTCCCGCCGGATCGGGGCTCGACCTGATCGAGGGTGATGCCCTGGCCTTCGATTTTCGCGCGCTCGCCGGCGCCAGGCGGCTGCGCCTGGTCGGCAACCTGCCCTACAACATCTCCACACCGCTGCTGTTCCACCTGATCGGCCAGCTTGATGCAGTGGCCGACATGCACTTTATGCTGCAGCGGGAGGTGGTCGACCGCCTCGCCGCCGGCCCGGGGAGCAAGACCTACGGCCGACTGTCGGTGATGGTCCAGATTGCCTGCCGGATCACGCCGCTGCTGCAGGTGCCGCCGCGCGCCTTCCGGCCGCCGCCAAAGGTCGACTCGACCGTGGTCCGGCTAGAGCCGCACCCACAACCGCCGGTCACTGTCGACGACCCGGCGCGCTTCGCCCTGCTGGTCACCGCCGCCTTCGCTCAACGGCGCAAGACCTTGCGCAACAGCCTGCGCACCCATCTTGATGCCGAGGCGATTGCCGCGTGCGATATCGACCCGGGACGCCGCGCCGAGACGCTGACGCTTGAGGAGTTCGCCTGCCTCGCCAGACAACCAGCGGCCGTCCCTTGCACAAACTCCGGTGACAGAGTAAGAAAAGTCTAGTCACCGATCTCACTCACTCTGGAGCAAATAGGATATGCCAGTACGCGGCAAGGCTGTAACGATGGACGCGAATCTCGAATTCATGGGTGGACGCATGATGCGCGGCTACATCAAGTCGCTGGGGCCGACCTCGGCCGGGTTCAACAGCGGCGACTTCAACAAGTACCGCAGCGACCCACCGAAGCCGGGGGATATGGCCATCGTGACGATGACCTACACCCGCAACAGCGCCCCGTTCAATATCAAGCTCGGCTGCCGCCTGGTACAGCTCATGGGCACCATGGCCACACTGGCCCTGAACCAGGGTGACATGACCAACACCGACCGCAAGGCGATCAAGAAGGTCATGGAGATGCAGATCGCCGAGATTGGCCTCGACGACGGCCCCACGGGCTGAGGCCCGGTAAACCCCGCGTCAGGAGACCGCCGCGTCCGCCGCTGCCAGTGCGGCCAGGTTGACCGTGCCCCGGGTCGTCACCGTACGGTTCAGGATATGCACCGGCTTGGCCACGCCGACCAGGATCGGTCCGACCGACACCCCGTTGGCGAGCACCTTGAGCGCGTTGAACGTGATGTTCGCCGCATCGAGGTTGGGCATGATCAGCAGGTTGGCCTGACCGGTCAGTCGCGATTTCGGGAAACTGCGGTGGCGCACCTCCTCCGACAACGCGGCGTCGGTCTGCATTTCACCGTCAATTTCGAGGTCCGGGTCGCGTTTCCGGACGATCTGCAGGGCTGCACGCAGCCGTAGGGCCGACGGGTTGTCGTAGGTGCCGAAGTTCGAGTGCGAGACCAGCGCCACCTTCGGCGTAATACCAAAGCGGCGCACCTCGGTCGATGCCAGCAGGATGATCTCGACCAGTTCATCGACATCCGGCTCGTAGTTGATGTAGGTGTCGGCGATGAAGAAGGTGCCCTTGTCGGTAATCAGCAGCTGCATCGCCGCGGTGATGTGTGCCCCTTCGCGCAGGCCGATGATATCGACCACGTGGCGGTGGTGGTCGAGCGCCGCCCCGACCGGACCGGCGATCATGGCATCGGCGACACCGTCGCGTAGCAGCATGGCACCAAGCGCGGTCGAGTTGCCGCGCAGCATGCCCTCGGCATCCGATGGCCAGACACCGCGTCGGCCCATGAGATCGTGGTAGCTCTCGGCCAGTGCCGGGTAGTTGCCGTAGTGGGCCGGATCGATCAGCTCGAAGTCGCTGTCCGGGCGGATACGCAGACCGAGATCAAGGATTCGTGACAGCACCATCTCACGACGGCCGATCACCAGTGGCGGCAGGGTGCGCTCTTCAAGCAGCGTCTGCACCGCACGCAACACGCGTTCATCCTCGCCACTGCAGAACAGCAGTCGACGTGGTTTCTCGCGGATCACCTGGAACACCTCCTTCATCGAGGTGCCGCTGCGGTAGACGTGGCGGGTGAGCGACTCGCGGTACGCGTCGAAATCCTCGATCGGGCGGGTGGCAACACCGCTCTCCATAGCCGCTTTCGCCACCGCCGGCGGAATCGCCACGATCAACCGTGGGTCGAACGGCTTCGGGATGATGTACTCGGGACCGAAGGTGAGCGACTGGCCACGGTAGGCGTCGGCGACGATGTCGGAGACCTCGGCCATCGCCAGGTCGGCGATCGCCTCGACACAGGCGATCTTCATCTCCTCGTTGATGGTCGTCGCGCCGACATCGAGGGCCCCACGGAAGATAAACGGGAAGCAGAGGACGTTGTTGATCTGGTTCGGGTAGTCCGACCGGCCGGTGGCGATGATGGCGTCATGCCGCACGGCCTTGATCTCCTCGGGCATGATCTCCGGTGTCGGGTTGGCCAGTGCGAAGATCAATGGCTTGTCCGCCATCTTCACCACGCTCTCGGGCTTGAGCACGCGCGGGGCCGAAAGGCCAAGGAAAATGTCAGCACCCACGATGACATCGTCGAGAGTGCGCCGACCGTCGTCGGGAATGGCATAACGCACCTTGTACGGATCCATATCCTCCGGCCGGCCGTCATAGACGACACCATGACGATCGGTGACGATGACATGCTCTTTCTTCAATCCCATCGCGACCAGCAGATCGGTGCAGGCGAGTGCCGCGGCACCGGCGCCGGAGACCACCAGGCGCACATCCTCGATCGCCTTGTCGACCAGGCGCAGGGCGCCAAGAACGCCAGCCGCAGTAGTGATCGCGGTGCCGTGCTGATCGTCGTGGAAGACCGGGATTTTCATCCGCTCGCGCAGGGCCTTCTCGACGATGAAACACTCCGGAGCCTTGATATCCTCGAGGTTGATGGCACCAAAGGTCGGCTCGAGTCCGGCGATGGTCTCGATCAGCCGCTCAGGATCGTTTTCATCGATTTCGATGTCGAAGACGTCGATGCCGGCGAACTGCTTGAACAGCACCGCCTTGCCTTCCATGACCGGTTTCGAGGCGAGCGCCCCGATGGCGCCCAAACCGAGCACCGCGGTGCCGTTGGTAATCACCCCGACCAGATTGGCGCGCACGGTGTAGTCGCTCGCCGTCAGCGGATTCTCGACGATCTCCTCGCAGGCGTGGGCGACGCCGGGCGAGTAGGCCAGCGCCAGGTCGCGCTGGTTGGCCAGTGGCTTGGTCGCATGAATGCCCAGCTTGCCGGGTTTCGGATAGCGGTGGTAATGCAGCGCACTCTCGCGCAGGTCTTTGCTCATCGTCTCTCTCACCGGTCACGTGGGTCGGGCCAAGGATGCGGCCGAACATAGTATGTATACAAGCCTTATGCCACAGCGGTTTTCACCAAGGGAACCTCTGATCAAATCATGAACTCGTATCTGGCACCCAGAATGTCCAGCTTTTTCGTTGCAAAGCTTCGCAATAGCTAGCTATTACGTGCGTTTTGCGCCTCAAACCTGAACATTCTGAAGCACAATCTACTTCGTCCAGACTTAATCAGAGGTTCCCTAGCGGCCTTGTAACTGCAGGCTCACAGCCACCGTCCGTACGCCATGGCGTCCGAAGTTTGGCCGCTCACCGGGGGTACGGCGGCGGGTTTCCACCCATCTTGACCCATGCATGAGCTAGCCTGGAACCAGTTGACGGCATGACCGTCCAAACGAGAACACCATCCGAGGGAATCGCCATGCGCCGATCACCCACCGCCCGCCTCTTGCTGCTCGGCGGCGCCCTGTTGGCCACCGTGGCCATTCAGGCCGCCGAGCCGCAACGTGGCACCTTCAGCGGCGCGGCTGAGACCGTCTACCCGGCCTGGTTCAAGGCCAGCTTCCTCGATTTCGAGGAGGATATCGCCACAGCCGCCGCCGCCGGGCGCCGCTACCTGCTGTTCGTCCACCAGGCCGGCTGCCCCTACTGCAACCGGATGGTCGAGGTGAACCTGGCACAAAAGGACATCGAGGAGACCATGCGCAAGCACCTCGATGTCATCGAGCTGAACATGTGGGGCGACCGCGAGGTGGTCACCGTCGATGGCCAGTCGTTCACCGAGAAAAACTTCGCCCGCGCCCTGAACGTCCAGTTCACCCCGACGCTGATCTTTTTCGATGAACAGGGCAAGGTGGCGCTACGCCTAAACGGTTACATCCCACCGGCCGAGTTCCGCGTCGCCCTCGACTACGTCACCCAGCACAAGGAGATGGAACTGAGCTACCGTGACTACGTCGCCCAACGCGCGCCGGTCACGGCAGCGAAACGCCTCAACAGCGCCCCGTTCCTTGCCGCGCCGCCCTATGACCTGGCGGCCGTGCATACCGCCGGCAAGCCGCTGGCGGTCTTTTTCGAGCAGACCGACTGTCCCAACTGCGACACCTTGCACCACGACGTGCTGGGCGCCGCCTTGACCCGTGACGAACTGGCCGCCTTCCACGCCATCCAGCTCGACATGTGGTCGGACCCGCCGGCCGTGACCCCGGACGGCCAGGCGACAACAGCACGTGACTGGGCGCGCGAACTCAGCATCGCCTACGCACCGACGATCGTGCTGTGGGCCGCTGATGGCCGCGAGGTGATCCGCTCCGAAGCGTGGTTCAAGACCTTCCACACGGCGTCGATCCTCGCCTACGTCAGCGATGGCAGCTATCGCGACCAGCCGAGCTTCCAGCGCTACATCTCGGAACGTGCCGAGAAATTTCAGGAGCAGGGCGTCGACGTCGACCTCTGGCGGTAGCTGCGGCCGGAACCGCGCTAAGGAACCTCTGATTAAGTCTGGACGAAGTAGATTGCGCTTCAGAATGTTCAGATTTGAGGCGCAAAACGCACGTAATAGCTAGCTATTGAGAA
>QNFN01000170.1 GCA_003645555.1 Gammaproteobacteria bacterium
GCCGAAGTACTCGCGCGGCAGGCCGATACGCAGCCCGGTGAGGTCATCGCCGAGAGTGGCAGTGTAGTCGGGCACCGGCACGTCGACGCTGGTCGAGTCGCGGGAGTCGAATCCGGCCATGACGCCGAGCAGCAGTGCGGCGTCCTCGGCGCTGCGGGTCAGGGTGCCGCCCTGGTCGAGGCTTGAGGCAAAGGCGACCATGCCGTAGCGCGAGACGCGGCCGTAGGTCGGTTTCAGGCCGGTGATGCCGCACAGCGCCGCCGGCTGGCGAATGGAGCCACCGGTATCGGTGCCAGTGGCGGCGGCCGCCAGTCCTGCGGCGACGGCTGCGGCCGAGCCGCCGGATGAGCCGCCAGGGACCTTGTCCAGGTCCCACGGGTTGCGCACCGGGCCGAAGTGGCTGGTTTCGTTCGACGAGCCCATGGCGAACTCGTCCATGTTGGTCTTGCCCAGCAGCACGGCCCCGGCGGCGTGCAGCCGGCTCACGGCGGTCGCGTCGTAAGGGGCGACGAAATCGGCCAGCATGCGCGAACCACAGGTGGTGGTCACCCCGTCGGTGCAGAAAATATCCTTGTGCGCCAGGGGGATGCCGGTCAGCGGGCCGCCTTCCCCACGGGCCAGGACCGCGTCAGCCGCGCCAGCCTGTTTCAGCGCCAGGTCCGGGGTGACGGTGATGAAGCTGTTCAGGTTCGGGTCGAGGCGCTCGATGCGTTCAAGGTAGACCCGGGTCAGCTCCTCGCTCGACAACTCGCGGGCGCGCAGCGCCGCGGCGAGTTCCGCGAGCGTGGCGGTGGCGATCTCCATGGGAGCTCCTGGACGCGTGGGCGTCAGTCGATGACTTTCGGGACGAGGTAGAGGCCGTCCTCGACCGCGGGTGCGATGGCCTGGAAGCGCTCGCGCTGGTCGGTTTCCGTCACTTCGTCGGCGCGCAGTCGCTGCACGGCGTCGAGTGGGTGGGCCATCGGCGTCACGCCGCCGGTATCGGTCGAGTCGAGTTGCTCGACGAAGGCGAGGATGTCGGAGAGATGGCGGGTGTAGGCCGGAACATCGGCCGGGTCGAGTTCGAGCCGGGCGAGGTGGGCGATGTTCTCGATGTCTTTACGCTCGAGGGGCATGCGGATCTCCAAGCGGTGAACGACGACAAAGGGCAGCAAAGTACCATAGATGATAGCTTGCCCAAAGCCCCGCCCATTGCTAGATTAGCGCTCTTTACCCGGCCGGAAGCCCTGCTCCAAGACCATGTTCAAACTCCTCCGCGGCCTCTTTTCAAACGACCTGTCGATCGATCTCGGTACGGCCAACACGCTGATTTTCGTGCGCGGCAAGGGCGTGGTGCTGAACGAACCGTCGGTCGTCGCGATCCGCAGCAGCAGCGGCGGTGGCCGGGGCAAGACCATCGCTGCGGTCGGTCTCGAGGCCAAGCGCATGCTCGGCCGTACCCCGGCCAACATCACCGCCATCCGGCCATTGAAGGACGGCGTCATCGCCGACTTCACCGTGACCGAGAAGATGCTGCAGTACTTCATCAACCGGGTGCATGAGAGCCGGGTGCTGAGGCCCAGTCCGCGGGTGCTGATCTGTGTTCCGTGCGGATCGACCCAGGTTGAGCGCCGCGCCATCAAGGAGTCGGCCGCCGGCGCCGGCGCGCGCGAGGTCTACCTCATCGAGGAACCGATGGCCGCGGCGATCGGCGCCGGGCTGCCGGTCGATGAGGCGCTGGGCTCGATGGTCATCGACATCGGCGGCGGCACCTCCGAGGTGGCCGTCATTTCGTTGTCGGGCATCGTCTATTCTTCCTCGGTGCGCATCGGCGGCGACCGCTTTGACGAGGCGATTGTCAGCTACGTCCGCCGCAATTACGGCACGCTGATTGGTGAAGCGACGGCCGAACGGATCAAGCACGCCATCGGCTCGGCCTACCCGGGCAACGAGGTGCTCGAGATCGAGGTCAAGGGGCGCAACCTGGCCGAAGGCATCCCGCGCAGTTTCATGCTCAACAGCAACGAGATCCTCGAAGCACTGCAGGAGCCACTTTCCGGCATCATCGGTGCGGTCAAGACCGCGCTCGAGCAGACCCCGCCAGAGCTGGGTGCCGATGTCGCCGAACGCGGTATTGTGCTTACCGGTGGGGGCGCCCTGTTGCGTGATCTCGATCGGCTGCTGATGGAGGAGACCGGGCTGCCGGTGGTGATCGCTGAAGATCCCCTCACTTGTGTGGCGGTTGGTGGCGGCAAGGCGCTGGAGATGATCGACGCCCGCGGCGGTGACATCTTCGCCCTCGAGTGACACCGTGCACCGCGGCCGCCTGACAGGCCGACCGCACTCCCCCGTCAGCACCAGGGGACACGACCATTAAACTGCTCTTTCTCAGAGGGCCGTCGCTCACGGCCCGGCTTATCACGCTGGTACTGGCGTCGGTGGTGTTGATGACCGTCGACCACCGCTACCAGCACCTCGAAACGGTGCGCACAGTGCTGGCGACAGCCCTGTCGCCACTGCAATCGCTGGTTAATCTTCCGGTTGAGATAAGTGATTGGGCCGGTGAGACATTCGCTTCGCGCCAGCGTCTGCTCGCGGAGAATGCCGAGCTTCACGCCTGGCGCCTGCAGCAGCAGGCCAGCCTGCAACGCCAGGCGGCCCTGCTTGAGGAGAACGCCCGGTTGCGGCGCCTGCTCGGTGCCTCGCAGCTGGTGCCCGAGGAGGTCACGGTCGCTGAACTGGTGGCAGTCGATGTCGACCCTTATCGCCACCAGGTGGTAGTCAACAAGGGACTGCGGGACGGCGTCCATCTCGAGCAGCCACTGCTTGCCGCCGAGGGGGTGATGGGGCAGATCCTGCACCTTGGCGTGTTCAGTTCCACGGCGATCCTGATCACCGACCCGAGTCACGCTCTGCCGGTGCAGGTTAATCGCACCGGCATGCGAACCGTGGCCCGCGGCACAGGCACGGCCAACCGGTTGGTCCTGCCGCACATCCCCAACGATGCTGATATCCAGGTTGGCGACCTGTTGGTCACCTCCGGCCTCGGCGGGCGTTTCCCGCGCGGTTATCCGGTCGGGGTGATCACGCTCGTTGAGCGCGATCCGGGCCGTCCGTTTGCGACGGTGACGGCGACACCGAGTGCCCAGCTCGATCGCAGTTTCGAGGTGCTGTTGGTGAAAAGTCAGCTCAATGTCACAGCCGGGGCCCCGATTGTGGCTGATGACACCGAATCCGCTGCCGGAGCGTTATCTGCCCCCGGGGAGAAAGGTCAGTGACCCTGGTGCAGCGACGTGGCGGCGGGGTGATCGTCCTGAGTCTGGTCATCGCGCTGATGCTGGCTATCATCCCGCTGCCGGGGTGGGCGGAGGGTGTGCGGCCCGAATGGACGCTGCTGGTACTGATCTACTGGTGCCTGGCAGTGCCCAGCCGGGTCGGGGTTGGCTTCAGCTGGCTCGTTGGCCTCGGCGTCGATGTGTTGACCGGCAGCCTGCTTGGTGAGCACGGCCTTGGCTACGCCCTGGTCGCTTTTCTGGTGGTGAAACTGCACCAGCGTATCCGCGTCTATCCGGAGTGGCAGCAGGCGGGTGTGGTCCTGCTGTTGCTGCTGCTCAACCAGCTGACCTGCCTGTGGGTACTCGGCATTACCGGGCGCGCGCCCGACGGCATGCTTTTCTACCTGTTGCCGTCAGTCGTCGGCATGCTCCTCTGGCCTCTGCTGTTCGGTCTGCTGCGCAGCTTTCGGCACCGCTTCTCCATCACCTGATTCGGTCCTGATATTTTCGAATAGCGGCTGCAGGCCACGTAGCACCAGGTCGTTGAGGCTGACGATGCCAACGATATCACCGGTTTTGTCGACTACTGGCGCACGGCTGATGCCACAGCGGGTGAAGAGTTGGGCGCAGTAGACGATGTCCGTTGTTGCCGGCACGGTAATGGCGGGTTTGCTCATCACTTCGTAGACATTGATGCGGTCGGGGTGACGCCCGGTGGCGAGCACCTTGCGACCGATGTCGCTGACCAGCAATACGCCGTACTCGTCGGCATCGTGGCACTTGTAAACCACCAGGCAGTGGGCCTGGCTGCCGCGCAGCAGTAGCAGTACGTCACGGATGGTGTTCATTCCGTCCACCATCAGGAAGCTGTCACGCATGACCTCGGCGACGGTGATATGTGACACGGGGCTGGCATCGGTTTCGTCCACGGGACCAAGTATAGTCGCACCGCATCGCTATACTGGCCGTACCAGGCACACGTGACTGCGATGAATTTCCTCGCCCATCTCTACCTGTCGGCCGGTTCCACAGAGGCGCTGGTGGGCGGCCTGCTCGGGGATTTCGTCAAGGGTCCTCTTACGCCCGGCCGTTACCCGCCACGGGTGCTCGCCGCGATCGCACAGCATCGCCGGATCGACAGTTTTGTCGACACTCACCCGGTGGTGGTGCACAGCCGCACACGCTTCGCTCCGGGGTTTCGCCGCTATGCGGGCATTCTGCTCGACCTGTTCCATGATCATTTCCTCGCACGCGATTGGCACGAGCACGCCGATGAGCCGTTGGTGTGTTTTAGTGATCGTGCCTACCGCGCCTTTGCTCATCACGAGGCGCTGCTGCCGCCACGTGCACGCCGGGTCATCCGCGCGATGACCCGTGACGACTGGCTGGGTGGTTACAGTGACCCCGATGGGATCCGCCTTGCCCTGCATGGGCTTTCACGGCGGCTGTCGCGAGCCAATCCGTTGGCCATCGGACACGCCGAACTGGCCCGTGACTACCAGGCATTGGAGAAGGGTTTCCGCGATCTGTGGCCGGCCGTACAGGCATTTGCCACCAGCGCCGGCCCGGACGGCTAGTGGGCCATGCGTGAAGTTCGGTAACTAAGGAGCACAGCCAATATGTGTAGATCAAGGCGGAAAAATGCAGGAATAGTGAGCCTATTCCAAGCTTTGCCAACGCAGAGCTACGCTTTTTGGCGAAGCGAACAGTAACTGAACTTTGCGCATGGCCCAC
>QNFN01000171.1 GCA_003645555.1 Gammaproteobacteria bacterium
ACCCGCTACGGCGACATTCGCATGCGCAACGCCCGTTATCGTGATGACCCCCGACCGCTGGAGCCCGGCTGCCGCTGTTATACCTGCAACCACTTCTCGCGTGCCTCCCTGCGTCACCTGCACACCTGTGGCGAAATCCTGGCGGCGCGACTCGCCACCATCCACAACCTCCACTACTACCTTGAGTTGATGGCCGGGCTGCGTGCGGCGATCGCCGACGGGGTGTTGGCGTCGCACATCACGCGCTTCCATGCCGAGCGGGCGCAAGGTGATCCGCCTGTGTCATAATGCGCGCTTTGCCGGGGCCGACCGTGTCGCGGCAACCTACCCACTCGTAAAGGGCATGCCATGAACTTCTTTATCTCCGACGCTTGGGCCCAGGCTGCGCCGGCCGGGGGCTCACCAGACCTGATGGGCTTCCTGCCGCTGATTCTCATTTTCGTCGTCTTCTACTTTCTGCTGATCCGGCCGCAGAGCAAGCGCCAGAAGGAGCACAAGAAGATGCTCGCGCAGATAGAGATAGGCGACGAGGTGATCACCAACGGTGGCCTGTTCGGCATCGTCAGCGATCTCGGCGACGCCTTCGTTCTGCTCAATGTGGCCGAAGGTGTCGAGGTCAAGGTGCAGCGCCAGGCCCTCGCCGCGACACTGCCCAAGGGCTCCGCAAAGACCCTCTGATCCACGCCTCCCGAACGGGCCCCTGGCATGCTCAATAAGTATCCTGTCTGGAAGTATCTGCTGATCGCCGTCGTCATGATGGCCGGTCTGCTCTACGCATTGCCTAACCTCTACGGTGCAGACCCGGCGGTTCAGGTCTCTTCGTCGATGCGTGGTGTGGAGGTCGATGAGGGCACGCTGGCCCAGGTGACCGGTATCCTCGAGCGTGAGGAAATCGCCATCAAGACAGCCCGTTTCGAGGAGGGCTTGCTGCTGGTTCGCTTCGACAATACCGAGGTGCAACTGCGGGCGGCCGAGCGGATCAAGAACGGCCTCGGCTCCGGGTACGTGGTGGCGCTGAACCTGGCCCCCGCGACTCCGGATTGGCTGCGCGGACTCAACGCGGCGCCGATGTACCTCGGCCTCGACCTGCGCGGTGGGGTCCACTTCCTGATGGAGGTGGACATGGATGCCGCCGTGCGCCAGAGCGAGGAGAACATCGTCTCCGATCTGCGCACCCTGTTGCGCAGCAACCGTCTTCGTTACCAGACGGTCACCCGCGGCAGTGACGGCGTGCGTGTGCGCTTCGCTGACGCGGCTCCGCTCGAAGAGGCCGGGAGCCTGATCGAAACCGAGTTTCCGGCGTTGGCGGTCGAGGTGATGGAAGGTGAGGGTGCCCAGTTGCGGGTCCGGTTGACCGAGGCTGAGGCCGATGCGATCCGCAAATTCGCACTGCAGCAGAACATCATCACGCTGCGCAACCGGGTTAACGAGCTTGGTGTCGCTGAGCCGGTGATCCAGCAGCAGGGCACCAGCCGGATCGTGGTCCAGCTCCCGGGCGTGCAGGACACCGCCCGTGCCAAGGATATCCTTGGCGCCACCGCGACTCTCGAATACCGCCTGGCCGACACCGAGCACGATGTCCGTACCGTGGTGGAGAGTGGCCGGGTGCCGGTCAACGTCAAGCTCTACACCGAGCGCGATGGCCAGCCGATCCTGCTCAAGAAGCAGATCATTGTCACTGGCGATCAGATCGTCGACGCCGCTTCGACCATCGACGAGAATGGGTCTCCGGCGGTTACCGTGCGCCTCGACGGCAATGGCGGTCGACGCATGAGCAAGGTGACGCGTGACAACATCGGCAAGCCGATGGCGGTGGTGTTCATCGAGAACCGGACCGAGACCCGGATCATCGACGGCGAACCGGTGCGCACGACCAAGCGGGTCGAAGAGGTGATCAGTGTCGCCACCATTCGCGACCATTTCAGCAACCGTTTTCAGACCACCGGGCTCGACGGTACGGGCGAAGCACGTGACCTGGCACTGCTGCTGCGTGCCGGTGCTCTGGCCACACCAATCGAGATCGTCGAAGAGCGCACCGTTGGCCCGAGCCTCGGCCAGGACAATATAGAGCAGGGCTTCAATGCCGTACTGCTCGGTTTCGCGCTGGTGCTGGTCTTCATGGGGGCCTACTACCGCGTTTTCGGCTTGGTGGCCGATCTCGCACTGACCCTTAACCTGGTGTTGCTGATCGCATTGCTGTCACTGCTGCAGGCCACCCTGACACTGCCTGGCATTGCGGGCATTGTGCTCACGGTGGGCATGGCTGTAGATGCCAACGTACTGATTTTCGAACGTATTCGTGAGGAATTGCGCGCCGGTGGTACACCGCAGGCAAGCATCCACTCCGGCTACGCGAAGGCGCTGTCGACCATCGCCGATGCCAATATCACCACCCTTATCGCGGCGGTGGTGCTGTTCAGCTTCGGTACCGGTCCAATCAAGGGTTTTGCGGTGACGCTGTCACTCGGCATCCTGACTTCGATGTTCACGGCGATCATGGGCACGCGTGCGGTGATCAACCTGATCTACGGTGGTCGCCGGGTCAGCAAGCTGGCGATCTGACGGACGACGGCGATGGAACTTTTCAAAAAGACCACTCATATCGATTTCCTTGGCAAGCGCAAGATCGCCTACGTCTTTTCGTTGGTACTGATCCTGATCTCTCTCGGCTCACTGGCGACGCGCGGCCTCAATTTAGGTATCGACTTCACCGGCGGCACACTGGTCGAGCTTGGCTACGCTGAGGATGTCGAACTGGCTGGCGTGCGCCAGGCGCTTGCCGACAACGGTTACGACGGCGCCGTGGTGCTGCATTTCGGAACCTCGCGTGACGT
Source organism: Gammaproteobacteria bacterium (assembly GCA_003645555.1). Taxonomy (GTDB): domain Bacteria; phylum Pseudomonadota; class Gammaproteobacteria; order QNFN01; family QNFN01; genus QNFN01. The sequence continues at coordinate 2,835 of QNFN01000171.1, forward strand.
CCTCATCCGGATTGCGCCACGTGCCGATGCCAGCAGCGCTGATCTGAGCACCGAAGTCTTCCGCATCCTGCAGAAGGTGGCTGGTGGCGAGGTTGAGATACGCCGGGTCGAGTTCGTCGGCCCCCAGGTTGGCGACGAGCTGACCGAGGCCGGCGGTCTGGCGCTGCTCTATGCCCTGCTCGGAATCCTGATCTACGTCGGTTTTCGCTTCCAGTTGCGCATGGCGGCCGGTGCCATCGCCGCTCTGGTGCATGACGTTCTGATCACGGTCGGGGTTTTCTCGGTGGCACAGGTGGGTTTCGATCTGTCCGTGCTGGCTGCGGTCCTGGCGGTGATCGGCTACTCGCTCAACGACACCATCGTCGTCTTCGATCGCATCCGTGAGAATTTCCGCAAGGTGCGTAAAGGCGGCACCCTCGAGGTCATGAACACCTCGCTGAACCAGACCCTGGCACGTACCCTGATGACTTCGGCAACGACGTTGCTGGTGCTGACGGCACTGTTTCTGGTCGGTGGCGAAGTGATTCACAGCTTCGCTTTCGCACTGATCATCGGCGTGCTGATCGGCACCTACTCGTCGATCTACGTGGCCAGCCCGGTGGCCCATATTCTCGGCATCAGCCGGGCCGACTTCGTAATGGTCAAGAAGGAGGGGGCGGAGCTCAGCGATCTCCCTTGAGGAGAGTTGACCTCTCCTAGCAGGCTGTTGAAATTCTACTCAGCAGGCACGATACGGCGTCAAAATTGGCCTCAAAATGCTCATTTACTCCAGTAAACTGCGCTTTATCGGCCCATTTTTCCTTGTCTCGCACTCATCTGAGCGGATTTCAACAGCCTGCTAGCAGCGCAGTTCTTCGCCGCGATGCGGGCGGATCGCCGCAACCATGGCCGCGTGCAGGCGCGGTCCGGCGCAGATGACGTTGCCGGTTTCCAGGTAGTCGCTGCCGTTGTCGAAGTCTGAAACCATTCCCCCCGCCTCAAGCACCAGCAGGGCACCGGCCGCGGTGTCCCACTCGTTCAGCCCGATCTCCCAGAAACCGTCCAGGCGCCCGGCCGCGACATAGGCCAGGTCGAGTGCGGCCGCGCCGGCACGACGAATTCCGGCGGCCTCCGGGAACAGGGCCCGGAACATTTCCAGGTAGGCATCGAGGTGCTGCTGTTGGCGGAACGGGAAACCGGTGCCCAGTAGCGCACCCGGCAGACCGTTGGCACGGGTGACGCGGATGCGGTGGTCGTTGAGGGTCGCGCCGGCGCCACGGCTGGCGGTAAACAGTTCCTGACGCAGCGGGTCATAGACCACAGCCTGGTCTAGGCGGCCACGGTGCTTGAGGGCGATCGATACCGCGAACTGCGGAAAGCCGTGCAGGAAGTTGGTTGTGCCGTCGAGTGGGTCGATGACCCATTCGAATTCGCTGTCGCCTTGCCGGCCACTCTCCTCGGCGAGGATGGCATGGTCAGGGTAGGCGCGGCGTATCAGGCGGATGATCTCGCCTTCGGCCATGTGGTCGACTTCGGTAACGAAGTCGTTCGTCTGCTTGGTGCTGATGGTCAGTCGGTCGATACGATCGATGTGGCGGACGATGACATTCCCGGCGCTGCGCGCGGCACCGATTGCGATATTGAGCATGGGGTGCATGGAACCGACTGCCGGGTGGAAAAGGGGCGCAAGAATAGCAGTTGGTGCCGGCTGGTGCCACGCCGTGATAGCTTGTCACGGCGCGCGCTGGACCGCTACAGTGCGACGATGGTCCGGGCCATTCGCATCGTACTCGTCAACACGTCCCACCCCGGCAACATCGGGGCGGTGGCGCGGGCGATGAAGACCATGGGGTTAGACGAGCTGTGGCTGGTTGCACCCCGTACGTTTCCCCATGCCGAGGCCACCGCCATGGCCGCGGGCGCCCACGACCTGCTCGCCAGGGCACATGTCTGCACCTCCATCGACGAGGCGCTGACCGGCTGTCGGTTGGTGGTCGGCAGCAGTGTCAGGTCACGCGCCATCAGCTGGCCGCAACTGGACCCACGTGCCGCGGCGGCCGAGCTGGTCACGACCGCGGCCGACGGTACCGTGGCGCTGCTGTTCGGTCCCGAGCGGGCCGGTCTCTGCCACGCGGACCTCGATCGCT
>QNFN01000172.1 GCA_003645555.1 Gammaproteobacteria bacterium
CGTTGTAATAGGCGCGAAATGACGTCAGCTTTCGTTCAAGATCAGCTGAGTTCCAGAAGAAGGTCTGGTCGAGCGACTTCCTGCGAACCGTCCCGATCAAGCGATGAAGTGCGCGATGTGGGCGATGTAGCACCGGGCAATGTTCTCGTACTTGGTCAACGCAATGAATGCGACCTTCCCTAGAGATCGTATGGCAGAAACGGCGACATTCTTTGGAAGACGCTGTAATAATGAGGCTTGTTGTGGACAATAAGATATTCGCCATGGACTGGCGGACCAGCCACCCTGTACAGCAGCCTTGCACGGTCGTGACGGTAGGCACGTCACCACCGCGGGAGCTTTGAATGAAAGACGATTCAATTTCTGCGCCCACGTTTCGAACCGGCGGACTGCCGGAGAAACAGGGCCTCTACGATCCTCGCAATGAACACGACGCCTGCGGTATCGGCTTCGTTGCCAACATCAAGAACCGCAAAAGCCACGAGATCGTACTCCAGGGGCTGGAAATCCTGGTCAACCTCACCCACCGTGGGGCCGCGGGGGCCGATCCCCTGGCCGGAGACGGTGCCGGTATCCTGATCCAGATGCCCGACCGGCTGATGCGTGAGGAGGCCACACGGCGCGGCATCGAGCTTCCCGCCGAAGAGTATTACGCCGTGGCGAAGCTGTTCCTGCCTCGCGACGACGCGGCCCGGGCGGCCTGCGAGCAGGCCCTCGAACGCCAGGCGGAGGCCGAGGGGCAGCGTGTGCTCGGCTGGCGCGATGTGCCCACCGACAACAGTTGCCTCGGCCCCAGCGTAAAGCCTAACGAGCCGGTGATCCGCCAGGCGTTCATCGCCCGCGGACCCGGTTGTGCGGACACCGACGCCTTCGAGCGCAAGCTGTACGTAATCCGCAAGCGTGCCCACCACGAGATCTGGGATCAGCAGAAGCGCGGAACCTTCTACATTTCGTCGATGTCGGCACGCACGCTGCTCTACAAGGGCATGATGCTGGCGTCGAACCTCGATCATTACTACCTGGATCTCGCCGACCCGCGCACGGAGTCGGCCCTGGCGCTGGTCCACCAGCGCTTCTCGACCAACACTTTCCCGTCCTGGGAGCTGGCCCAGCCGTTCCGCTACCTGTGCCACAACGGCGAGATCAACACCCTGCGTGGCAACATCAACTGGATGATGGCGCGTCGCCACAGCATGAGTTCGAAGGTGCTGGGCGAGGACCTCGACAAGCTCTGGCCGCTGATCGGTGACGGCATCTCCGATTCGGCTACCTTCGACAACTGCCTGGAACTGCTGGTCGCGGGCGGCTACTCACTGGCCCACGCGATGATGCTGATGATCCCCGAGGCGTGGCTCGACAACCCTCTCATGGATGAGAAGCGACGCGCCTTCTACGAGTACCACGCAGCACTCATGGAGCCGTGGGACGGGCCGGCGGCGATTGCCTTCACCGACGGGCGCCAGATCGGCGCAACGCTGGACCGCAACGGTCTGCGCCCGGCGCGCTACGTGATCACCGACGACGACCGCGTGGTGATGGCCTCAGAGGTGGGTGTGCTGGACATCCCGGAGGCGAACATCATCAAGAAGTGGCGCCTGCAGCCGGGCCGCATGCTGCTGATCGACCTCGAGCAGGGGCGCATAATCGATGACGAGGAGCTGAAGACCGAACTGGCCGCAGCCAAGCCCTACCAGTACTGGCTTGACGAAACCCAGATCAGGCCCGCGGAACTCCCCTACGAGGTCGCCTCCATGCCGCCTGAGCCCGGCGTTCTGCTCGATCGCCAGCAGGCCTTCGGCTACACGCAGGAGGATCTAAAGTTCTTCCTTACACCGATGGCCATCAGCGGTCAGGACCCGATCGGTGCCATGGGTCGCGACATCCCGCCGGCCGTGCTTTCGGACCGGCCCAAGCTGCTCTACGACTACTTCAAGCAGAACTTTGCCCAGGTCACCAACCCGCCGATCGACCCGATCCGCGAGGAGTTGGTGATGTCGCTGGTGTCTCTGATTGGCCCGCGGCCCAACCTGCTGGACCTGGAGACCGGAGGGCGGTACAGGCGCCTGGAAGTGCGCCAGCCAATCCTTTCCAATGTCGACCTGGAAATAATCCGGCGTATCGAAAACCACGTCGGCAAAGCCTTTCGCACCCACACCCTGGACATCTGCTACCCGGTCGGTGATGGCGCGCAGGGCATGGAGGCCACGCTGGACAGGGTCTGTGCGCAGGCCGCCCATGAAGTGCGCGAGGGGGGCTACAACATTCTCATCCTCTCGGACCGCCACATGGATGCCGATCACGTCGCCATCCCGGCGCTGCTGGCGACAGGTGCCGTGCATCATCACCTGATCCGCGAGGGCCTGCGTACCGAGGTGGGGCTGGTGGTGGAGACCGGTGAGGCGCGCCAGGTCCACGACTTCTGCCTCCTGGCCGGTTACGGTGCCGAGGCGATCAACCCCTATGTGGCGCTGGATACCCTCTCGGCGATGCGAGCCAATCTGGCCGAGGAACTCTCCGAGGAGGAGGTGCACAAGCGCTACATCAAGGCCGTGGACAAGGGCATCCTCAAAGTGATGTCGAAGATGGGAATCTCCACCTACCAGTCCTACTGCGGCGCACAGATCTTTGATGCTCTGGGGTTGGCGAGTGGCTTCGTGGACCGCTATTTCACCGGCACCCATACCAGTATCGAGGGGGTCGGACTGGCCGAGGTCGCCGAGGAGACGGTGCGTCGGCACCGCAGTGCCTACAGCGACGACCCGCTCTACCGCGACGCGTTGGATCCCGGCGGCGAATTGGCGCTGCGCCTGCGCGGCGAGGAACACGTCTGGACCTCGGAGACCATCTCCCTCATCCAGCAAGCGGTGCGCAGTGGTGACGTGGCGAAGTATCGCGAGTATGCGGCCCGGCTGAACGATCAGGACGGGAAGCTGCGCAACCTGCGCGGACTGTTCCGGTTCTGCTCCGACCGGGCGCCCGTGCCGCTTGACGAGGTCGAACCGGCGGCCTCCATTGTGCGGCGCTTCGCCACCGGTGCGATGTCCTTCGGTGCCATCTCCTGGGAGGCGCACACCACGCTGGCCATTGCCATGAATCGTCTCGGTGCCCGTTCCAACACCGGCGAGGGCGGCGAGGAGCCGGAGCGTTTTACACCGTTGCCCAACGGCGACTCCATGCGCTCGTCCACCAAGCAGGTGGCTTCCGGGCGTTTCGGGGTCACTGTGGAGTACCTGGTCAACGCCGACGACATCCAGATCAAGATGGCCCAGGGCGCCAAGCCGGGCGAGGGTGGCCAACTGCCGGGGCACAAGGTCAACGAATGGATCGCCAAGGTGCGTCATTCAACACCGGGCGTTGGGTTGATCTCGCCCCCACCGCACCACGACATCTACTCCATCGAGGATCTGGCCCAGTTGATCCACGATCTGAAGAACGTCAACCCGCAGGCGCGCATCAGCGTCAAGCTGGTCTCCGAGGTGGGCGTCGGCACAGTGGCGGCCGGGGTCTCCAAGGCGCATGCCGACCACGTCACCATCTCTGGTGACGACGGTGGCACCGGGGCGAGCCCGCTCACCTCGATCTACCACGCCGGCTCCTCGTGGGAGCTGGGTCTGGCCGAGACCCACCAGACACTGGTGCTGAACGCGCTCCGTGGTCGCATCGCGGTGCAGGTGGACGGCGGTCTGCGCACCGGCCGTGACGTGATCATCGGGGCTCTGCTGGGTGCCGATGAATTCGGTTTCGGTACCGTGGCCCTGATCGCCGAGGGCTGCATCATGATGCGCAAGTGCCACCTCAACACCTGCCCGGTCGGCGTCGCCACCCAGGACCCCGAACTGCGCCGGCGTTTCACCGGCGACCCCGACCACGTGGTGAACTACTTCATGTTCGTGGCCGAGGAGGTGCGCGAGTTGATGGCCGAACTGGGCTTCCGCAGCTTCCAGGAGATGATCGGCCGCTCGGACCTCATGGAAATGAGCGATGACGTCGACCACTGGAAGGCCAGGGGGCTGGACTTCACCCGCGTCCTGCGCCCACCGCAGGCCGGTCCCGACGTCGCTACGTACAACTGCGAGACGCAGGATCACGGTCTCGACAAGGCCCTCGATCAACGCCTCATCAAGGAGGCCCGGGCCGCTCTCGAACAGGGTACTCCGGTGCGTATCGAGAACCTGCCGATCTACAACGTCAACCGCACCTTCGGCACCATGCTCTCCGGTGAGGTGGCGCGACGTTACGGCAACAAGGGATTGCCTGAAGACACCATCTACATCAAGGCGCACGGCAGCGCCGGCCAGAGCTTTGGCGCCTGGCTCGCCAACGGCATCACCATCGAACTGGCCGGCGAGGCCAACGACTATGTCGGCAAGGGGCTCTCCGGCGGTCGCCTGGTGATCTACCCGCACCCGGACAGCCCGATCCGGCCTGAGGAAAACATCATCGTCGGCAACACGGTCCTCTACGGGGCGATCAGCGGTGAGTGCTATTTCTGTGGTGTGGCCGGCGAGCGTTTCGCGGTCCGCAACTCCGGCGCCAGCGTTGTGGTCGAGGGTATTGGCGACCACGGCTGTGAGTACATGACCGGTGGCGTGGTCGTCGTCCTCGGTAGCACCGGCCGCAACTTTGCGGCCGGTATGAGCGGCGGTGTCGCCTACGTGCTAGACGAGGCCGGTGACTTCCCGGTACGCACCAACATGGCCATGGTGGAACTGGAACCGATCGCCGACGAAGAGGCCGCCCTGAACCGCCAGGAGCACCAGCGCGGCGATCTCGAGGGCCATGGGTTGGTAGAACTGATGCGCGACATGACCCGTAACGACGACCTGCGCCTGCACACACTCATCGAACGGCACCTGCACTACACGGGCAGCACCCGGGCACGGGAAATCCTCGAGCGCTGGGAGGAGTACCTGCCCAAGTTCGTCAAAGTC
>QNFN01000173.1 GCA_003645555.1 Gammaproteobacteria bacterium
GGCGAGGCGCAGGGGCTGATGGCCGAGTTGCAGCAGCGCGGTATCGACAGTTTCGTCGTCGGTACCGGCGAGTACCGCAACGCGGTCAGCCTAGGCTTCTTCCACGGTCGTCGGGCTGCTGAGAATCTTGAGGCACGCATCCGCGGCCAGGGCTACGATCCGCGGATGGTGTTGCGCTACCGTCAGGAGACACAGTTCTGGCTCGACCTCGACGAAGCCGCGTCCGAGCGTTTTAGCGATGTCCAGTGGGATGGGCTGGCCGAGGCCTACCCTATGCTTGGTCGCTACGTCCGTGACTGCGGCTGATTGCTTCGTACCCCGGCGCTGCTTAGAATCCCGAGCCTGTGCTGGCGTAGCTCAGTTGGTAGAGCAGCTGCCTTGTAAGCAGCAGGTCGCGGGTTCGACTCCTGTCGCCAGCTCCATATCTCCTCTCCACACCGTCACGGCTAATGGTGCCGTGATGTCGTCACGTCATTAATGGCCGCCCATGGAGACGGGTTGTTGCTAGACTCTCAGAGCTTGCTTGCCACCACACCATCGGTAATCACCCCAGTTGGTTATTGCCAAGGATGCGCAGATGAATAATCGATCTCATGCCGTGGCACTTGCCATCCTTCTGTTCACCGGTCTCGTTGCCTGCTCAGAGCAGGAGGGGCCACCGCCACCACCACCGGTACGACCGGTCAAGACAATGGAGATCGAGGCGCCCGAGGTGGGCACCATCCGGACCTTCCCGGGGCGGATCGAGGCGGCACGGCGCGCCGAACTGTCGTTCCGGGTGTCAGGCAATGTGGCCGATTTCCTGTTCAGCGAAGGACAAGAGGTCGACGAAGGCGAACTCGTGGCACGGCTCGATCCGACCGACTTCCAGATTGTCTACAACGACCGCAAGGCGACATTCGACCGGGCCAGGGCAGACTACGAGCGCGGCCAGAAACTGGTAGAGAAGGGCACCATCTCGCGGCGTGACTTCGACGCCCTGCTGGCCTCGTTCAAGAGCACCGAGGCAGATTTGCAGGCGGCCCAGCAGAATCTTGCCTACACCCGGCTGACGGCACCGTTCGCGGGCGTTATCGCCCGTCGCTACATCGACAGGTTCGAAGATGTGCAGGCGCGCGAACCGGTGCTGGCCCTCAACGACACCAGCAGGCTTGAGGTGAAGATCGATGTGCCTGAGACGCTGATGCGCCGCGTGCGCAGGACCGATCCCGCGGATAGCACGACGCTCATCTACGCCACGTTCGATAGCGTTTCTGATCGGCACTTCCGGTTGCAGTTCAAGGAGATCTCGACCCGCGCCGACGCCAAGACCCAGACCTTCGAGGTGACACTGACGATGGAGCCTCCGGAGGGGCTGACCATTCTCGCCGGCATGACCACGTCGGTAGTCGTCGATACTCGGAACATGCGTCCAAACGAGTCTGGCGAGGTGATCTACGCCGTTCCGGCCAGTGCCATCACCGGCGATAAAAAGCTGGAGCCCATGATCTGGATCGTTGATCCGAAAACCATGACCGTGGAGCCGAGGAGGGTCGAGATCGGCGCGATGACTGGTAACGATGTCGGGGTTACGAGTGGCCTGGAGCCCGGTGATCGCGTGGTTGTCGCCGGAGCCGCCTACCTTGCGCCGGGTATGCCGGTGCGCCTGTTGCCGGTCACCGAACAGCCCGCCAGCAACCCCCGCTGAGCACGGCACAGGATTGGCGCGATGAACATCGGTGAGTACTCGGTTCGCAACAAGGTGGTCTCCTGGCTGCTGGTGGTGATTTTTATTGGTGGCGGTATCGCCGGTTTCGAATCGATCGGCAAGCTCGAGGATCCGGCGTTCACGATCAAGAACGCCAAAGTGATCACCCTGTATCCAGGCGCTACCGCGCAGCAGGTGCAGGACGAGGTGACCTATCACCTCGAAGAGGCGATCCAGCTGATGGGCCAGGTCAAGCACATCAAGATGACCGTCTCACGGCCGGGCATGTCCGACATCCTGATTGAGTTCAAGGACACCTACCGTGCCAAGGATTTCCCGGATATCTACGACGAGCTGCGCCGCAAGCTCAAGGACATGGAGCACAAGCTGCCACCCGGAGCGCATCCGCCCCGGGTGATTGACGATTTTGGCGACGTCTACGGCATCTACCTGGCGTTGACCGGTGAGGGCTACACCTACCGTGACCTGAAGGATGTGGCCGACGAACTGAAGAAACAGCTGGTGCTGGTAGACGGCGTACGCAAGGTGGTCATCGGCGGGGTGCAGCGGGAAGTTGCCTACATCGAGATCTCGCGCGCCACGGCCGGTGAGCTCGGCATCTCCCTGGAACAGATCGCAAGCGTGCTCGCGGCACAGAATGCCGTGGTCGATGCCGGTCGGGTCCGAGTCGGTGACGAGTACCTGCGGATCGAGCCGACCGGTGAGCAGACCTCGGTCACCGAGATTGGCGACCTGCTGATCTCTTCCGATGAGCAGCGGCTGCTCTACCTCAAGGACATCTCGACCATCACCCGCGCCTACGATGACGTGCCGACCAAGCTGATCTACCTCGATGGCAAACCGGCCCTGACGCTCGGCATCTCGATGCTTCCCGGTGAGAACGTGGTGGCCGTTGGAGAACGGTTGGATGCGCGCTTCGACCAGCTGCTCGAAGTGATGCCGGTCGGCATGGAACTCAAGGCGATCTACAACCAGCCCAAGGAGGTCGATGCCTCGGTGAACGGTTTCCTGGTCAGCCTCGCGCAGGCGCTCGGAATCGTCGTGGTCGTACTGCTGATCTTCATGGGACTCAAGGTCGGCCTGATCATCGCCACGGTGCTGTTGATCACCGTCTCCGGCACGCTGTGGATCATGGAGATGAACGGCATCGAGCTGCAACGGATTTCGCTTGGCGCACTGATCATCGCGCTGGGGATGCTGGTCGACAATGCCATCGTCATTGCCGAGGGCATGCTGGTGCGTATCCAGGCGGGCATGAACGCTCTAAAAGCAGCCGGTGAAGTGGTTGGCAAGAGCGTTTGGGCCCTGCTTGGAGGTACGGTGATTGGCATCCTGGCCTTTTCGGCGATCGGCCTCTCTCCTGACAGCACCGGTGAATTCATCGGTTCGCTGTTCTACGTCATCCTGATCTCACTGCTGCTGAGTTGGGTCACGGCGGTCAGTACGACACCGTTGTTGTGTGCCCTGTTGCTGCGCCCGGCCAAGGGGAGTGATGGGCCGCGTGATCCCTATGATGGTGCCATGTTTCGAGCCTACCGGAACCTGGTCGGGCTGGCGGTACGCCGGCGCTGGGTCACCGTGGCCATGACGATGGCGCTGTTCGTGGCGGCCATTGTCGGGTTTGGCTCGGTCAAGCAGGCCTTTTTCCCCAACTCCAATACGCCGCTGCTGTTTGTCGATGTCTGGACCCCGGAGGGGAGTGACATCCACGCAACCCGTGACGCGGCGCTCCGCGTCGAAGCGTTTCTGCGCGAACAGCCCGAGGTGCTCCAGACGACCACTATCGTGGGTGGTGGCGACGTCCGCTTCACGCTGGTCTACGACGTCAAGGAGGCGAGTTCCGCCTTCGCCCAGGTGATCGCCCAGGCCGAGAGTGTCGACCAGCTGCCGGCCCTGCGCGAGAGGGTCGATCGGTTCATGGCCGATCTCCCGGAACTCGACCCGCTGACCAAGTGGCTGCGTATCGGACCTGGGCGTGACTCCAAGATCGAGGTGCGATTCAGCGGCCCCGACGCGATTGTGTTACGTGAGCTTTCCGAGCAGGCCAAGGCGGTCCTGAGGGCTGACCCTGAGTCGCGCGATGTCCGGGATGATTGGCGCCAGCCGGCCAAACTGGTGCAGCCGGTGCTCAACCAGCAGGTGAGCCGCCAACTCGGGATCACTCGCGAGGAAGTCGCCATGACACTGAAGGCCGCTTTCGAAGGTCAGCAGGTCGGCCTGTTCCGTGACGGCATTCGTCTGTTGCCGCTGCTACTGCGTCCACCGGCAGCCGAGCGGACCGGTGTCGAAAGCCTGCGTGACTTTCAGATCTGGAGCCCGGTGCGCGGCGGTACGGTGCCGTTGGCCCAGGTGGTGCGTGGTTTCGACACGGTCCTGGAAGAGACGGTCATCCGTAGCCGCAACCGCACTCCGACCATCATTGCCTCAGCCAACCCAACCGGTGAACTGGCCACACCGCTGTTCAGTCGCATCCGTCCACAGATCGAGGCGCTCGAATTGCCATCGGGTTACGCGCTGGAGTGGGGTGGGGAGTACGAGGACACGGCCAATGCGCAGACGGCGCTGTTCTCGCGCTTGCCGATGGGTTTCCTGGTGATGATCATCACCAGCATCCTGCTCTTTGGTCGCCTGCGTCAGCCGCTGATCATCTGGCTGACGGTGCCGCTGGCGATTATCGGTGTCACGGCCGGTCTCCTCGGCGCGCGAGGCGCTTTCGACTTCATGTCGCTGCTGGGCTTGCTCAGCCTGGTCGGGTTGCTGATCAAGAATGCCATCGTGCTGATCGATGAGATCGACCAGCAGGCGGCCGAGGGCAAGGCGCCCTATGTCGCCATCCTCGATTCGGCGGTCAGCCGATTGCGCCCGGTACTGCTCGCGGCGGCAACGACCATTCTCGGCATGATCCCGCTGTTGCCGGATATCTTTTTCGCCAACATGGCGATCACCATCATGGGTGGTCTCGCCTTCGCCACGGTGCTGACGCTTCTGGTGGTGCCGGCCCTGTACGCGATCTTTTTCCGCGTACCGAATCCACAGCCGGCTTGAGGACGGCGTCAGCGGCGCATCAGTGAGGCCACTGTCCGGCCTTCGATCACCCGCTTGCCATGCTGGTTCTCGATCCAGGCATCAATGTCGATTCGTTCGGCTGCGGCATCGACCGCGGTCACCTCGAACCA
>QNFN01000174.1 GCA_003645555.1 Gammaproteobacteria bacterium
CAATCGACAGCGCAATATTCTGACGCACGGTGCGCAGCGTTGCCACCGCCAGCTGCCGTGCCTCGACCAGCTGTCCGAGCCGATCCCGGCTGAGCACGATATCCGCGCACTCGACCGAGACATCGGTGCCACTGCCAAGGGCCACCCCGACGCCGGCCTGCGCCAGCGCCGGAGCATCGTTGATGCCGTCACCCACCATCACCACCTGCCGACCACCGGACTGCAACCCGGCAATGACTCGGGCCTTGTCCTCGGGCAGCACCTCGGCGACTACCTCATCCAGACCGATCTCGGCGGCGACCGCCACCGCCACACGCTGGCGATCACCGCTGAGCAGGGTCATGCCGACGCCCGCGGCGCGCAACGCGGCAACCACCCCGGCCGCATCGGGCCGCAGACGGTCGGCCAGTGCGAGCAGGCCGACCGACCGACCGCCCATGCTTACCGCAACCACGGTTCGACCGCAGGCCTCGTACGCATCGAGTGTCGCGAGCGCCGCCTCACCGGGTACCGCACCCGCGGCCGCCACCCAGGCCGGGCTGCCGACACGCCAGGCATGCCCATCGACCGTTCCTGCAACCCCACGCCCCGGGCGGGCAAGGAAATCCTCGACCTGGGCACGCCCTGCGACCAGGTGGCTCGCGTCAATGTGGGCGACAATCGCCGCACCGATGCCATGCTCCGAGCGGCATTCAAGTGCGGCAACTGCGGCCCATGCCCGGTCATGATCGACGTCGAACCAGCGGCCATCGACCACTTGCAACCGCCCCTCGGTCAGGGTCCCGGTCTTGTCGAACACGACATGGTCGGCGGCAGCGAGTGCTTCCAGCGCCACCCCGGTCTTGACCAGGATGCCATGCCGGGCCCCGGTGCCGGCAGCTACGGCCATGGCCATCGGCGTGGCCAGCCCGAAGGCACACGGGCAGGTAACGATCAAGACCGCCACTGAGGCTATCAATGCGGGCTCCAGGCCGTGACCGAACCAGGCGACGAAGGTGATTGCGGCCAGGCCGAGTGTGGCGGTGACAAACCACGGCACGATGCGATCGGCAAGACGCTGCACCGGCGCACGGCAACCCTGCGCGACCTCGACCAGGCGGGCGATCCGCCCCAGGGCCGTATCGGCAAGGGTCCGCTCGACAACCAGGGTCACCGCCCCGTCGAGGTTCTGGGTGCCGGCGAACAACCGACCGCCCGGACTGCGCGCTTTCGGCTCCGACTCACCGCTCAACAGTGATTCGTCAACCGCCGTCTCGCCTTCGAGGATGGTGCCGTCGATCGGCACCTGCTCGCCGGGGCGAACCCGCACCCGGCTCCCCACCCGCAATGAACGCACCGAAACGACCCGGTCGCCGTCCGCCTCGAGCAGGGTCGCAACCCGTGGCTGCAGTTCCATCAACCGGTGAGTAGCCGACATCGCCTGGCGCCGTGACATCCCCTCAAGATGGCGCCCGACCAGGATCACGAACAGGAAATTGACCACGGTATCGAAATAGACTGCCGCCTCTGGACTGCCGACAAGCATCGCCCAGGTCGAGTAGGCATAGGTGACGACGGCACCCAGTGCAATCGGCAGGTCCATGGTCGGCTGACCATGGCGCAGCCCGGCCCAGGCACCACGCAGAAACGGCCAGCCGGCGTAGAGCAGGGTCGGCGTCGCCAGCACCCAGCCGGCCCAGTGCAACAGGCCGCGGTACTCACCCTGGTCGGCGCCGGAATAGAGCGCGATCGAGATCCAAAGCAGGTTCATCATCGCGAAGCCGGCAAAGGCGAGGCGGTAGAGCTGACGTCTCTGGGCTTCCCGCAGGTGGCCATCGACTGCTTCCGGGTCGTAGGGCACGGCCACGTAACCAATCGCCGCCAGAGCGCCGAGAATCTGCGACAAGGCAACCTGGTCAGGATCCCAGCGCACATTCAACCGCCGCATGGCCAGGTTCACCTGCGCTGCAGTGACACCCGGCAGGCGCCCGAGGTGGCGTTCGATCAGCCACACGCAGGCGGCACAGTGGATCCCCTCGATCAGCAACTCGGCTTCCAGCAACTTCCCGTCACGACGCACGAACTCGGCCTGCACATCGGCGAGGTCGAAAATGGCTGGATCTTCGGACGGTACCGGCGGCGGCGCCAGCGGCTGGTCAGCCGGGGTGCGCACGTAGAACCCTTCGAGACCGGCGGCGTGGATCGCACCGCATACGGCGCGGCAACCAGGGCAACAGAACCGTCGATCCTGGCCGGCGATCTCGCCTGTCACCGCCACGCCGGCGGCGGCGGGGAGGCCGCAGTGGTAACAGGTGCAGTCGGGACTTGATGCAGGCATCTGACGGAGCGGGTCGAGTGACCGCACCTGAGCGGGGGTCAGTCGCGACGAACGCTGATGCGGCGCGCCAGGTCGTAGACCCGCCCCCCCGACTCCACCTGGACGATCAGGTCCCAGATGCCGGGCAGCGGGAAAATCACCTCGGCACCGACCACACCAGGGGCCTCCGTGGCCATGGGGAGATCGAAATCTGCATTTGCATCAGCCGGGCGGTAGGCGAAAAACTGCGCACGGGAGGCATTCACCGGCAGCCCACGTTCATCGATCGCGGCCACGCGCAGACCGACCGGCACACCGCGAACGATAGGCTGAGGCAGGTCGAGACGCACTTCCCACCCTTCGGCCCGGGTCCGCGCCTGGGCGGCGCGGGTTTCGGCGTAGGCACGCCCTCGCTCGTAGTAGTCCTTGACCACCAGCCCCGGGTTGGTTATCACGGCCAGCGACACCATGGTCACGTTGGCCAGCAAAACGACGACAATCAGGGCAATCCAACCGATCACCCAGGGGTTACGCCAGGGATTGTTGGCATTTTGACGAGGGGCTGTGGCGGCATCCATTCGCGCTCTCCTCGGAGACTCTTTCTTACGTTCGTCCATTCTCTCACCGGGTGCCCGGCCGTGCTGTGACACGGGTCAGTCCGGGCCTACGAAAACACTCTCGACCGCCTGGGCAATGGCCGGGTCGTCCACCGAGACGACCTTGAAGGTAACCGGACTGTAGGCCTTGCGTAACCGGTCACCCGGGACCCGTGCGAAAACCACCACCGAGGCCACCCGCCCGGGAGGCACCGCGACCGGCTCGTCGACGCCAGCCAGTTCGATGCCCGAAAGACCGCTGACGCTGACGGCAATGTGCAACTCCTCGCCGGTCTTGTTGAGCAACTTCAAGGTGTACTTGTTCTGAATCGAACCATCGCGCTGCTGCACAAACAGTGGCTGACGTTCGTGCAGTACGTTCAGTTCCAGTGTCGACAGGTTGCCGAGCCCGTAGACAATACCTGCCAGGGCGAGGGTCATTATCACCGCATAAATCACCACCCGTGGCCGTCTCCAGACGGCTGGCTGCGGTTCACCCTGTTCTTCATCCAGCGACAAATAACGAATCAGCCCGCGCGGGCGGTTGATCTTGTCCATGACCGCGTTGCAGGCGTCGATGCAGAGGGCGCAGGTGATGCAACCTTCCTGCTGACCTTCGCGAATGTCGATGCCGGTCGGACAGACCGCGACGCACTGATTGCACTCGATACAGTCACCGAGGTCAGCCACGGTGTCCTTGCGCACACGACCGCGCGGTTCGCCACGTTTGATGTCGTAGGTCGGGAGGATCGTTTCGCTGTCGTACATCACTCCCTGCAGGCGAGCGTACGGACAGAGCCAGAAACAGACCTGCTCTCGCATGTGGCCAGCGAAGACGTAGGTGAACGCGGCGAATACCGCGATAGTGACGTAGGCCACCGGCGGCAGTTCAAGACGGAACAGCTGCCCCCACATCGCCCAGCCATCGGTGAACCAAGCGACAAAACTTGCCCCGGTCAGCGTGCCGAGCAGAATCCAGATCAGGTGTTTGGGCAGCTTGACCCGTAGCCGGGTCGACCACGGCCCGGCATCGAGCTTGCGTCGCGCCTGTGGCGACCCCTCGAACTTCTCCTCAATCAGGGTGAAGATATCGGTCCAGACAGTCTGGAAGCAGAAGTAACCGCACCAGACACGGCCGGCTGTTGCCGTCACCACCGCCAACAGGATGGCGAAAAAGAGCAGCAGCAACGACAGCATCCAGAAATGCTGCGGCAGCACGGTAACGCCAAACATGTGGTACTGCCGATTCGGAATATCGAACAGCACGGCCTGGCGACCATCCCAGCGCAGATAGGGTCCGAGGAAAAAAATCAGCCAGGTAGAATTGCTCCACCACTTCAATTGACGAAAACGCCCACCGACACGCTTGGCGTGAATGGTCTCCTGGCCGGTGTTGATGTGCCAGTGACCGGCCTCCTCGTAGAGATCATCCAGATGCTGGTCGATCGTCTGGTCGGTCTGCGAGTCTGTCACGTGGATACGCTCTCTGGAGTGCTTCGGGTTGGACCGTATGGCAACGCATCCGATCTCTGCCCGCGACGAACCGGGACGGGCATTGGTATTTTACCAGTTACTGAAGAGGCCTCCGATGAAGTCTCATGGCTTGATCAAGGGCTTCTGAATACTCGGGGCCGACAAGGAAAAGCCGTCCCTTCCAGGCCGGTGGTTACGGCAGGCACTGGCAACCCACGTCGCACCGGATGAAACGACCTGCATGGCCGCCAGATCCCCGGAGATCATCATCACGCCCGGCACGCTGGCGAGCAATCCGACGGACCCCGCGGCCCCATGCCGGGACCTTCCCGGTCTATCCAGTCACGCGCCCGGACGACCCCGGACACCTGTTAGGGAACCTCTGATCAATTCATGAACTCGTATCTGGCGCCCAGAATGTCCAGCTTCATCGTTGCCAAGCTGCGCAATAGCCCGGCTATTACGTGCGCTTGGCGCCTTAAATCTGAACATTCTGCATCACCATCATACTTC
>QNFN01000175.1 GCA_003645555.1 Gammaproteobacteria bacterium
CGATCTTTGATCACAACACGTCCCGCAGGTGCCTGTCCGTCGTGATCGGCCCAGACGCTCTCCTCGGAGATCGTGGCGTCGCCGAAGAGTTCCGCGCCCGCTTCGTAACCCCAATCCTTGAACGCGCCCTCGGTAAATTTCATGATGTTGCCCTTGTGCACCAGCGTCATCGACGGGCGGTCGTTGTCGATGGTGTACTGCAGCGCCTTGCGCACCAGGCGCTCGGTGCCCTCACGTGAAATCGGCTTGATGCCAATGCCGGAGCTGTCGGGGAAGCGGATCTTGGTCGCACCCATTTCGTTGCGCAGGAAGTCGATGACCTTCTTTACCTCGGGGGTACCCTCCTCCCACTCGACACCGGCGTAGATGTCCTCGGAATTTTCGCGGAAGATGACCATGTCGGTCTTCTCAGGCTGGCGCAGCGGGCTCGGGGTGCCACTGTAGTAGCGTATCGGGCGCAGGCAGACGTAGAGGTCAAGTTGCTGGCGCAGGGCGACGTTCAATGAGCGGATGCCACCACCAACCGGCGTGGTCAGCGGGCCCTTGATCGAAACGACGTAGTCACGAACCGCATCGAGGGTCTCGTCGGGTAGCCAGGTGTCCGGAGCGTAGACCTTGGTCGCCTTCTCACCGGCGTAGACCTCCATCCACGAAATCTTGCGCTGACCACCGTAGGCCTTGGCCACGGCCGCGTCGGTCACCTTGATCATCACCGGCGAGACGTCGACACCGATACCATCACCTTCGATGAAGGGAATGATCGGCTTGTCTGGTACGTTCAATGAATAGTCGGCATTGACGCTAATCTGCTCGCCCTGGACGGGCACGACGATCTTTTCGTAGCTCATGGCATGGGGCCCCGATGGTTGCTCACGACAGGTGAAATCGAAGCCGATTATTTTACACTGTCGAATACATCATATCTATAGCGGCTATAATCATCCGTTATGGGGAAAGATCGGTGCACATCCCCGTCGGAGCCACTTTCCGGGCGTTAGAACCAGCCACCAGGGGCGCTCGCCGCTGTGCTATGTTCGCGCCGATGAAACGCCCCGGCACTTGAGATTTACCGGATGCCGCCACTCCTAAGGAACCTCTGATTAAGTCTGGACGAAGTAGATTGTGCTTCAGTAATGTTCAGATTTGAGGCGCAAAGCGCACGTAATAGCGAGCTATTGCGAAGCTTGGCAACGAATAAGCTGGACATTCTGGGCGCCAGATACGAGTTCATGATTTGATCAGAGGTTCCCTGACAGTGAGACGACCTGACTCGACCATGAGCAGATGCATCCACGCTACCGGTGCGTTTCTGACCGCCCAACGAGGGCTGACCCGCCCGACTCAGGCATCGACAACATCCACCGTGCGTGCAACGGCGACTCAAGCCGAGCCACACTGACGGCCAGAATGAGCAGCCGCATCAAGTCACCACGTACTCAACCCCTCGGAATGGGCGTGTGGCGCACGCCATCGCCAATGACCACTGACCACGGTGGCTGACGAGATGCTCATGGTCGGTCTCTCCGGCGGTGTCGATTCATCGGTCGCCGCCCTGCTGCTGCAGAATCAGGGTGTGCGGGTCGAAGCGCTGTTCATGAAGAACTGGGAAGAAGACGACAGTGCCGACTACTGTGCGGCGGCAGTCGACCTGGCCGACGCACAAGGCGTGGCGGAGCAGCTCGGCATTCCTCTGCACGCGGTCAACTTCGCCCACGACTACTGGGAGCGGGTGTTCGAACACTTCCTCGCCGAGTACCGTGCGGGGCGCACCCCCAACCCGGACATCCTCTGCAACCGCGAGATCAAGTTCCGGGCCTTTCTGGACCATGCGCTCGACCACGGTGCCGACGGCATCGCCACCGGGCACTACGCCCGGGTGATCCACTCCGGAGGCTACTGGCACCTGCTGCGTGGGCGTGACCCGGGCAAGGACCAGAGCTACTTTCTGCACGCCCTCGACCAGGCCCAGTTAGCCCACGCCCGCTTCCCGATCGGCGAACTGGAAAAATCGGCCGTTCGTGGGATCGCACGAGAGGCCGGCCTGGCCACCCACGACCGGCGTGACAGCACCGGCATCTGCTTCATCGGCGAACGCCGCTTCAAGGAGTTCCTGATGCGCTTCCTGCCGGCACAGCCGGGGATGATGTGCACCCCGGACGGCACCGAGGTCGGGCGTCACGACGGCCTGATGTACTACACCCTGGGCCAGCGTCAGGGGCTTGGTATCGGCGGACGGCGGGAAACCGACGGGGCGCCCTGGTACGTGATTGGCAAGCAACTCGAAGAAAACGTGCTGCTGGTCGCCCAGGGCCACGACCACCCTCTGCTGATGAGCGATCGCCTGGATGCCGCCCAGGTGCACTGGATAGGGGCTATGCCAACCATGCCATTCGACTGCACGGCCAAGGTCCGTTACCGCATGGCAGACGCCCCGTGTCGCGTCACGGCAGGTGACGACCGCCGCGTCTCGGTGCACTTCGCCTCACCGCAGCGGGCCGTCACGCCAGGGCAGTCGGTGGTATTTTACGCCGGTGACGAATGCCTCGGCGGCGCAGTAATCGAGTAACGGATCAATCTATAAATTACATTAGATATATCTAATTATATGCTGAAATCATTTGATAATAGAATCATAGCGCTTGCTGGTGTACTGCAGGCCGCCCACCTCGTCAATCGCATTGCCCAGCACGGGATGGCCGACCAGGCCGCACTCGAAACGAGCATCGGCAGCGTGTTGAAACTGGATGCCGAATCGACCCGCGAGGTTTACGGCGGCCTGAACGGTGTCATGACCGGTCTGCGCCAGGTCGAACGCCAGATCGGTAGCCAACGCGATCCCCTCGAGCAGGGTTACGTCATCAGCCTGCTGCAACTCGAGGGACGCCTGCGCGCCCGTTCCGACCTGCTCGAGCGCGTAACCGATGGTGTCCGTGAAGCACAGGCCCTGGCCACCAACCTGCCACTGACCGATCCGGCCGTGCTTGCCATCCTGGCCGACACCTATAGCGACACCGTCAGTACGTTGAGCCCGCGGATCATGGTCACCGGCGAGCCAAACCAGCTGAACCGTCCGGAAATCGCCAACCGTATTCGTGCCCTGCTGCTGGCCGGGGTGCGTGCCGGCATCCTTTGGCACCAGTGTGGTGGTGGTCGCTTGCAACTGCTCTTCCAGGCGCGCAAGACCGTGGCCCGTGCCCGGGAACTCCTCAAGGAAGTCGGCAATGACCGCGTCTGACCTGCTCGGTCCACTGCTCATACTCACAGCGTTGGTGACCGGCACCGTCGCCACCGCGGCCCCGTTGACGCTGATCTACTCGGGCAACCTGGACGGCGAACTCGAGCCCTGCGGCTGCACCGCCGAGACCGACTACGGCGGGCTGTCGCGGCGTGCCACCTATCTTGACGGTCTGCGTGCCGATGGTGCCGACCCGGTCGTGATCACCACCGGCGGCCTGCTGACGGCAGACATCGGAGCCGACCGGATCAAGGCCCGCTTCATCCTCACCGGACTCGAGGCGCTCGATTACGACGCGGTCGGAGTGCAATGGTCCGACCTGGTCTACGGCCGCGACTTCCTCACCGGGCATTCCCTGCCTTACGTCGCCAGCAACTGGAGTGGTGATGACCTGCCGCCATCACAGCTGATCACCCGTACCGACGTTCGCCTGCGCCTGTTTCAGTGGCTCGACCCAAGCGACTCGCCGAGGCTGAAAATGGCTGGTAGCCAACGCGAGGTCCATGACGATACGAGCTTGCTGGCGACCGCGCTGGCGGGCGCCCGCACCCGGGGCGAGACCACCCTGCTGATGACGACGCTGCCACTGGAACGGGCTCAGGCCGAGTTGCCGCTGGCTGACGTCAACCTGCTGCTGGTCGCCGCAACACCCGAGAACCCGGGAGAGGTACGCCAGGTCGGCTCGATGCTGGTGCTGAGCCCGGGCACGCGAGGCATGCGCCTCGGCCGGGTTGATCTGGATATCGGAGCCGACGGCAGCCTAGGCACGTGGCAGGCGAGCACGGTCGAGCTGACCGACAGCGTACCCGATGCCGCACGTCTGGCCGACTGGTACGCGGCCTATAACGACGCCCTGCGCCAGGATTACATGCGCTCGGTCAAGGCACGCAAGGCACGTACGACGGGCACCAGCCCCTACACCGGAGCCAAGACATGCACCGTCTGTCACCAGGCTGCCACTACCGCCTGGCAGGCGTCACGCCATGCGGGTGCACTCGATGCCCTGGAGCAGGTAGGCAAGGCATTCGACCCCAACTGCGTCGTCTGCCACAGCGTGGGCTTCGGCCAGGATGGCGGCTTTCTGGCCATGGACGAGACTCCGGGTCTGGCCAATGTCCAGTGCGAATCGTGCCACGGCCCCGGCAGGACGCACGTCGAAACCGCCGGGGAGAGCTACCCGGAAAAGAGAGTGGCCACCGAGGCCTGCGCCGGGTGTCACCACCCGAACCACAGTCCGGCCTTTGCCTACACCGATTACTGGCCGCGTATCGTCCACGGCCTCGATTGAACCGCCGACCAGGACGGGCCGGCGGCGGCGATCAGAGTTCGAGTCGGCCGTTCGCGCCCAGCGCCTGAGCGATCTCTCCCGGGGTCGGGTAATCGGTCATCCCCCCCGGCTCACCCCACTGTGAACAGTTGAGGGCGCGGATGTCGTCCGTACCGCCCTCCAGCGGTTTCAGGAACAGCCGGGTCTGAAAGTTGATCGTCGGGCTGCCGCCGTGCCTCATCGCCAACTCCAGTGCCGCCACCTGTACCGGCCCCAGTGCCGCCACCTGCACCAGCTCGATGCTCGCCAGTGGGGCATGGCTGCGCACGGTGCGGATCACCGCGTAGATGCCCGGCGGGGTGCTCCGAGCCTC
>QNFN01000176.1 GCA_003645555.1 Gammaproteobacteria bacterium
CCGGCCGGCGTCGGCCCGCGCGCCGCCAGCGTGCCCGCCGGGCTCAGCTCTGCCTGGGTGCGCCGCAGCGTCTCCGCGGTCTCGCGATGTTCGCCGATTTCGCGGACCAGGCGGGTGTTGGTGGCCACCAGGTCGGCGGTGCGCTCGAGGACCCGCCGTTCGAGTTCGTCGTGGGCGCGCTGCAAAGCCGCCTCCTGTTCCTTGAGCTCGCTGATGTCATGGATGGTGGCGATCAGCTTGCCCCCGGCCACCGGCAGCGGATCGAGGGTCAGTTCCATCGGGAACGTCGATCCGTCGGCGCGCAGACCACGCACTTCGCGCATGTTCCCGTCGGCTCGACCGGGTGTCCTGATCTGCTCCGCACATGCCGGACGGTGGTCGGCCTTGACCAGGTCGAGAAATGGCCGCCCGGTGAAATGCGCCGAGCGATGGCCGAACAGGCTCTCCGCGGTTGGATTGAACGAATCGATCCGGCCCTGCACATCGATGGTCACCAGTCCGGCCCGGGTGCCGTCGATGATCGCGCGAATACGCGCTTCGTTGGTTTCGAGGGCGATCTTGGCCTGCTGCTCGAAGCGTTGTCGCTGGCGGCGGGTGGCCTGGCGCTGGACCAGGAAGAGCATGACCGAGAACAGCGCGGCCAGGACCACCACGGTGAGCAGGGCGGCGCGACGCATCTGCATCGCGACCGGGTCGAGGGAGGTCAGCGTATGTACGGTCCAGCCGGCGGCTGGCATCGGGCTGCTGCGCATCAGGTAGCCGGCCTCCTCCACGCCTTCGGTCAGGTCGCCAAAGGAGTTGTAGGCGGTCGCCTGGCTGACCCTGACCAGGGTGCTGGCCCCGTCGCCACGCGGTTGCGAATCCAGCATCCCGAGCGGGGTCGGCTCGACGTCGGCGTAGCGTCGGCTGGTACGAATCCGGGACAGGGTCTCGGCCGACAGCGGGGCCAGGCTGCGGTACTTCCACTCGGGGCGGGTGGAGATGAAGATCACGCCGTCCGGGTCGGTGACCAGAAACTCGCCGAGGGCGTCAGCCCATTCGAATTCGACCGGGGCAATGCTCAGCTTGACGGCGACCACGCCGAGCACCTCGCCTTCTTCGTGGACCGGGTAGGAGAAGTAGTAGCCGCGCTGCAGCGACGTGGTGCCGAGGGCATAGTAACGGCCCAGCTTGCCGGCGAGGGCCTCGGTGAAGTAGGGGCGGAAGCTGAAGTTCTTGCCTACGAAGGTGCGCGTATGCTGCCAGTTGCTCGCCGCCAGGGTCAGTCCGTCGCGGTCCATCAGGTAGATGTCGGAGGCCCCCGCGACCTCGTTGGCCAGCTGCAGGAAGCGGTTGATCCGCTGCAGCAGGTACGGGTTACGCGGTTCACGCAACAGCCGCACCAGCTCGTACTGGGTCGACAGGACCGCGGGCAGGTACTCGTACTTGGCCAGTTCGCCGTCGATATAGGCGGTATAGAGCTCGAGGTTCTGGCGCGCGGCCTCGTGCAGTGACTCGAGGGCGTTGTCCCGGGCCCACCAGACGGGTTGCCAGATCGTCAAGGCGGCGATCAGCAGCAGCGCCAGCACGAGGGCGTAGCGTGACGGGCGCCGATCTTGAGGCATCAGGCGGGCTCGTTCCCAGGCGGGGTGCCGGCCTGCTCCGCCTCGACCAGTGGGTAGGGCGGTTGGTGTAGCACGACCTCGGGACCGTCCGCCGCACCCAGGTGCAGCTCGCCGGCCGCTTGCGCCTGGCGCTCGATGACCGCCAGGAAAGCGCATGTCCCCGCGCCGGTATCGATGGCGTCGACAATCGTGCCCGCGCCCTGGCGACTGGAACTGCCGGGGCTGAACAGCGCCGTACCCGGGAGCGGGGCATCGGGCGCCGGGACCGTTCCCGGGTAGGCGCGGCGCTTGACCTCGCCGAGGTGGTGCAGGCGGGCCACCACCTCCTGGCCGACGTAGCAGCCCTTGCTGAAGCTGATGCCGCCGGTCAGGTCGTAGTTGAGCATCTGTGGGAGGAAGGTCTCGGTCGTCTCGGCGCGCACCCAGCCGATGCCGTTGCGAATCTCGAGCAGGCGCCAGGCGGCCTCGTTGCAGGCGCTGGCGCCGGCGGTTTCGAGGGCCTCCCAGACCCGGTTCGCCAGCGCCTCGGGGAGCAGGAGCTCCAGACGCGGCTCTGTTCCTGGCAGGCGCAGGACGGTGATCCCGTTGCCGGTGAGCTGGCGGCCCGGGGCGTCGGGCAGGGCGCCGACGAGCTCGGTGACCGCGGTTTCGGCTGCCGCTCCCCAGGCGCCCACCCGGACCAGGTCGTCGCCGGCGAGTTCAATGGTCACCTTGCTGCGCATCAGGAACATGCGCAGGCGTCGCGTGACCGGGTCGGCCAGTGCTCGCGGGAACTGCAGGTAGAAGGCGTCGTCCACGCACCAGGCGAGGAAGCTGGCGATGGCCCGGCCTTTCGGGGTCAGGTGGGCGGCCGGCAAGACGTCGCCAGCAGCCAGTCGGTTGACGTCACAGGTCAGTTGGCCCTGGAGGAATGACTCGGCCTCGGGGCCGGCCACGACCAGCAGCGCAAGGGTGTCGAGGTCGCAGCAGCCGCTGGCGGGCAGCGGGCCGGACAGGACGGCGGCGTCTGCGCCAGGGGTGAGTCCCTGCCGGCCAAGGTGGTCTCGCCAGTCGGTCATCGTCATCGGGCGGCTCCGGGAAGGGGGCTGAGGAGGATTCTAACTGAGGATGCGCGCCGTCCGGGCCACCGGGCGTGGCGACATATTTCCAATCTTAGCTTATCGCCCTATAATACGAGCTTATTGGCAGTCGTTGGGTGAGCCGTCACTTGGGCTGTCTCCAGGGGACCTTATCGAACCCGGCCTGAGTCATACCAGGCCTGACCGGCCCGTCAGGGCCAATATCGCCCAGGTCATTGTGCGACACGCACGCAATTTGGATCGCAAGATCGCCAGCCGGTCGGCGGCCCACGGCTGAAAACGCGCTTTGAGTTGAGGGGACTTATGCAAAGCAAAACGCAACGTCCGGTGTTTCTCGATCTGCGGATCCTGACCCCCAGGATGCCTCTGGTCGCGATCCTGTCGATCCTGAACCGTGCCACGGGTGCCCTGCTTTTTGTCTCGGCCCCCGTGCTGATCTACCTTCTCGGGCTGTCGCTCGACGGGCCGGCCGGCTACGAGCAGGCGCTGGCGCTGCTCGACAATTTCCTGGTCAAGCTCTGGCTGTTCGTGCTGATCTGGGCGGTCGCTCACCACATGCTTTCGGGTATCCGCTTTCTGCTGATCGACATCGATGTCGGCGTGGAACTGGAGCAGGCGCAGAAGAGCGCACTCTGGGTGCTCGTTGCCGGCGGTACCGTGGCGGCCATCACCCTGATAGGAATCATGCTATGAGTCGCCAGGCTTCGGGTATGCAGGCCTGGTTCCTGCAGCGCATCACCGGCGCCTATATTGCGCTGTTCGTCCTCTACCTGGCGGGTGTTTTCCTGTTTGCCGCCCCGGCGGACTACGCCGCCTGGAGTGGCTGGGTCGCGTCGCCATGGGTCACCGTTACCGGCATGTTGTTCTTCATGGCCGTGCTGTTGCACGCCTGGGTCGGGGTGCGTGACATCCTGCTCGACTATGTCAAACACGCCGGTCTGCGCGTCGGCGCCTTGACCGGCGTCGCCCTGGTCCTGCTCGGCAGCGGTATTTGGGCTGCCAAGATCCTGCTTCTGACGGTGCACTCATGACAATCAACCGACGTAAATTCGACGCCCTGGTGATCGGTGCTGGTGGGGGTGGCCTGCGCGCTGCGCTGCACCTGGCCCGGGAAGGAGTCCACACCGCCGTGGTCTCCAAGGTCTTTCCGACCCGTTCGCACACCGTGGCCGCCCAGGGCGGTATCAACGCCGCGCTGGCGAACATGGTGCCGGACAACTGGCACTGGCACATGTTCGACACCGTCAAGGGTGGCGCCTATCTCGGCGATCAGGACGCCATCGAGTACAGTTGCGAGATTGCCCCAAAAATCGTCTACGAACTCGAGCACTTCGGCGTGCCGTTCTCGCGTACCGAAAAGGGCGGCATCTACCAGCGCCCGTTCGGTGGTCAGAGCCAGAACTTTGGTGGCGACCAGGCGGCACGCACCTGCGCGGCGGCCGACCGCACCGGCCACGCGATGCTGCACTCGCTCTACCAGCAGAACATCGCCGCCAACAGCAACTTTTTCGATGAGTACTTTGCCATCGACCTGTTGCGCGACGCCGATGGCGCCATCACCGGTGCGCTGGTGATCGAGATCGAGACCGGCGAACCGTTGATTATCGAGGCCAAGGCGACGCTGTTGGCGACCGGTGGCTGCGGCCAGATGTACAAGACCAACACCAACGCCCACGTCAACACCGGCGATGGTATGGCGATGGCGCTGCGTGCCGGCATTCCGCTGCAGGACATGGAATTCTTCCAGTTCCACCCGACCGGCATCGCCGGCCGCGGCCTGCTGCTGACCGAGGGCTGCCGCGGTGAGGGCGGCTACCTGGTCAACAAGGACGGCGAGCGCTTCATGGAGCGCTACGCGCCGAACGCCAAAGACCTGGCCAGCCGCGACGTGGTCAGCCGGGCGATCTACACCGAGGTCAAGGAGGGACGCGGCTGCGGTCCCGAGGGCGACCACGTCTTCCTCAAGCTCTCCCACCTGGGTGCCGATGTCATCATGAAGCGGCTGCCCGGCATCCGCGATACCTGCATGACTTTCCTGGACAAGGACCCGATCACCGACCTGATCCCGATCTACCCGACCGCCCACTACGTCATGGGCGGCATCCCGACCAACCGCTCCGGCGAGGTGGTCACGGTGGGCGAGGAGCAGGGCTCGGAAGATGTGATCGCCGGCCTCTACGCCGCCGGTGAA
>QNFN01000177.1 GCA_003645555.1 Gammaproteobacteria bacterium
CACCAACTCTCTCCTTGTCCGCGAAAACGGCGAACACCGCGAGACCGAGGAGGCGCTGCGGCGCACCCAGGAAGAGCTGATCCAGGCGGCCAAGCTGGCGGCGCTCGGGCAGATGTCGGCCGGCATCAACCACGAACTCAACCAGCCGCTGGCGGCGATCCGCACCTATGCCGACAACGCCCGCCTGCTGCTCGAAAAGAAGCGCGGCGACGAGGCACGCTGGAACCTGGAGCAGATCGGCCAGCTGACCGGGCGCATGGCGCAAATCATCACCCAGCTCAAGGCCTTCGCCCGCAAAAGCTCAGGCCAGGCGGTGACAGTCTCACTGCCAGCGGCAATCGACGGCGCCCTGACACTGCTGCGTATCGACAGCGACCAGGTGGTACGCGACCTGCCGCCGGAGGAGTTGTTCGTCCTTGCCGACATGGTGCGTCTCGAGCAGGTACTGGTAAACCTGATCGGCAACGCCCAGCAGGCGCTCGAGGGCTGCCCGAACCCGCGTATCGAGCTGCACGCCGAGGCCACCGACGAAGCGGTGACGCTGACCGTGCGTGACACCGGTCCGGGCATCACTCCCGAGCATCTCGACCAGGTGTTCGACCCGTTCTTCAGCACCAAGGAGGTTGGCCAGGGCCTCGGCCTCGGCCTGTCGATCTCCTACCGTATTATCGACGGCTTCGGCGGCAGCCTGCGCGCCGCCAACCATGCCGATGGCGGGGCCCTGTTCACCGTGCGCCTGCCACGCGCCCACGACCTGCAGGAGAAAAGTGCATGACCGCGCCCGGCCCGGTCTTCCTGATCGACGACGAGAAGCACATCCGGGTGGCCTGCGCGCAAATGCTGGAACTGGCAGGCTACGAGGTGCGCGCCTTCAACTCGCCAACCCAGGCCCTGCCCCTGCTGACCCCGGACTGGTCCGGCGTGGTCATCAGCGACATCAAGATGCCCGGCATGGACGGCCTGACATTTCTCACCCGGGTGCAGGAAATCGACCGCGACCTGCCGATCATCCTGGTCACCGGTCACGGCGACATCAACATGGCGGTCAATGCCATCCGCGACGGCGCTTACGACTTCCTGGAGAAGCCATTTTCGTCAGAACACCTCAGCGACGTCATCAAGCGCGCAATGGAGAAGCGGGCGCTGACCCTCGAGAACCGCAGCCTCCGCCGTGAGCTCGAAACCCAGGGTGCCGGCGAAATGCGCCTGGTCGGCAACACGCCATCGATGGACCGGCTGCGCGGGCTGATCGCCCAGATCGCCGACACCGATGCCGACGTCCTGGTTCTCGGCGAGACCGGCACCGGCAAGGAGCTGGTCGCCCGCAGCCTGCACGAGCAGAGCAGCCGGCGCGCACGCCACTTCGTTGCCATCAACTGCGGCGCCCTGCCCGAATCGATGATCGAGAGCGAGCTGTTCGGCCACGAAGCCGGGGCGTTCACCGGGGCCCAGAAACGCCGCATCGGCAAGTTCGAGCACGCCAACGGCGGCACCCTGTTCCTCGATGAAATCGAGAACATGCCCATGGCGCTGCAGATCCGCCTGCTGCGGGCACTGCAGGAGCGCAGTATCGAGCGACTGGGCTCTAACGAACTCATTCCGCTTGATCTGCGCATCATCGCCGCCACCAAGATCAACCTCAAGGATGCCAGTGTCGCGGGCACCTTTCGTGAGGATCTCTACTACCGGCTCAACGTGGTCACGCTGGAAATTCCGCCGTTACGGGAACGGCCGGATGACATCCCCCTGCTGTTCCAGCATTTCGTCCAGCTCGCAGCCAGTCGTTACCAGCGTGAGCCATCCCCGCCTACACCGGTACAAATGCACCGACTGCTGAGCCATGACTGGCCTGGCAACGTGCGCGAGCTGAGCAACTGCGCGGAACGCTACCTGCTGCTAGGCGACTGCGCGCCACAACAGGCCAGCAACGAGGGTGACAACTGGATTGGCGAAGGCGAAGCCCTGCCCGAACAGGTCGAACGCTTCGAACGCTCGATTATTGAGCAGGCCCTGACCCATCACAAAGGCAACATAAAAGAGACACTGGAAACCCTTGGCCTGCCGCGCAAAACCCTGTACGACAAAATGCGCAAACACGGGCTGGAGCGCCAGAACTACCGTTGAAACAGGCACCGCGGGCAAAAAAAAGAACCCCGCAGGGGTTGCGGGGTCAATATTGGGGACAGGAGGATAGCTCTTACCTGAGCTCAATAGTAGGGTACTATACCTGAGTGTTTCCGTCAAGTATTATTGCCCTTGCGCCCCTTGGCGTGGCCAGGCATGGCGACCGCAGGAGAATCCGATGAGCGGCAACGACAGCAGTTTTTCCATCCACGCACGTGAGCTGGGCAGTTGGGAGAATTTCATCTACCTGATTCACGACCATGCCACCGGTCGGGCCGCCGTCGTCGACCCAGCCTGGGACGTCCCGGCAATCCTCGACATGGCACGCGAGCAGGACGTCCGCATCACCGACGTGCTGCTGACACACAGCCATCCCGATCACATCAATGGCGTCGAGGAACTGCTCGCTGAAACCGATGCCCAGGTCCATCTTTTGAAGGCCGAAGCAGAGTTCTGGGGTGCCTGCCCGGTGGTGCCTACGCTCTACCATGGAGGCGATGTGGTGCAGATTGGAGAGACCCCGGTCGAGCTCTGGCACACTCCAGGACACACCCCGGGCTCGGCCTGCCTGCACCTGCCCGGCCACCTGATCGCCGGTGACACCATGTTTGTCTTCGGCTGCGGCCGCTGCGACCTGCGTGGTGGCGACCCGGAACAGATGTTCAACACCCTGCGTCGTATCGGCGAGGCACTGCCGGGCGAGACCGTGGTCCATCCTGGTCATAAC
Source organism: Gammaproteobacteria bacterium (assembly GCA_003645555.1). Taxonomy (GTDB): domain Bacteria; phylum Pseudomonadota; class Gammaproteobacteria; order QNFN01; family QNFN01; genus QNFN01. Next base: position 2,852 of record QNFN01000177.1, read on the forward strand.
TACGCCGTCAAGCCAACCTCAACCATCAATGAACAACGTGCTGGCAACCCCTTCATGCAGTTCGACCAACTGCCGGATTTCGTCCACTACCGGATGCACGAGCACGACCGCGTGCGCAACGCCCCCTACGCCGCAGTTGACCGCGCCACGCTGACCGGTGGTGGCTGAATGCATGCGTCTCGCTATTGACCCTTCAGGGTGAGGCCTTTACCATTCCGCCCCTTACCTTTCCCCGGTAGCTCAGCTGGTAGAGCAAGTGACTGTTAATCACTGGGTCGGTGGTTCGAGCCCGCCCCGGGGAGCCAAATAAAAACAGGACGTTATTGAAGCCCGCCGTGTGCGGGCTTTTCCTTTTCAGCGGCCAGTTTCAGCTCATGCATGCGCATGCCCTAATGCACCACAAGACAGAACCCTGTCTGGCACCTGACCTGGGTGAATCCAAGAGCAATGCGTACGGGTAATCGCTCCTGGACACCCCTGCAATCAACAATAATTGACGCAGCGCAACAAATGGTCTGATGGGGCTTGTTGCGCTGCAGCATTTCACCTATCTTGAACTCTCTCCTCCATCCTCCTTTTGGTGGTTTTATGCCCGTCATCCCTGACGGGCATTTTTTTGCCTGCCCCTCCTGACGACACATTTCCCAGTCCCACAACGGATTCGGTTACGCTAGCATTTGAAGAAAGAACGGCAAGGATGCCACGCTATCCCAACGGTTGACCGATGAGTGCCATGCATTCGCTGCGACTGATCCCCTTCACGGTGGCCATGCTGCTCGCAGCCTGCGGGGGCGGGGGAGGCAGTTCAACGCCACCGCCACCACCGCCGGTCTGCACCACCCCGTGTGGCATTACCCTGAACTGGTCTGCCAACATGGAGGCCGGCGTCAACGACATCGGGGGTGGGTACCGCATCTACTACGCAACCGCTCCGAATACCGCCCTCGGTCAGGCCACGTTGTTGACCGTGGCCCACGATCCTGCCTCAGGCCAGACACCGACCACCGCCGCACTGCAATTGACTGCTGGAACCTGGTACGTCCGGGTGACCGCCTTCTCCACCATCAACACCAGTGGTAGTGACCCGTCAACCGAGCTGGCCGTGGTGGTGCCATGAGAATGGCTTCACACTGGGTTCTCGCCACGCTGCTTCTGCTACCTGCTGTGACGGGTGCCGGCAGCAAGATACGACCCACGCATGTCCCAGGCGAGGTGCTGCTCCGGTTTGCGCACGAAGAGGCAGAGCGCACGCTTGCCCCGGTCGTCGCTGCCATGGGTCGAGCGATCGCTATAAGTCGAAGCGGTGTGCGGCGCCTCCAGCTCGGCCCGTCGACATCGGTCACGGAGGCCATCAGTTACCTGCGCAGTCTCAATGGCGTCGAACTCGCCCAGCCGAACTACTTGTACTACCCCACCGCCCTGCCGAACGATCCCAATATTGGTGATCTCTGGGCCGCACAGAACACCGGTCAGACCATCGACTGCAGCGACTTCACGGTCGATCCGTGCTTCAACTATCCGGACAATAATCCACCAATTCAGTCAGGTAGCGACATGGGACTGGAACAAGCCTGGGAGGTACAGACCGACTGCCGCGGGGTAGTCGTCGCGGTGATCGACAGCGGCGTCGACTATGCCCACGCCGATCTCGCCGGGGCGATGTGGGACGGCACACCCACTTACCCGAATCATGGTAAGGACCTCTACGGAGACCCGTCAGCTAGCCCACCCAGGGATGAAGACAACGATCCGCTGCCCGACCTGACGACCCCTGAGGACGACCACGGCACTCATGTCGCGGGGATTCTCGGGGCGGTTGGAAACAATCTAGCCGGAACCACCGGCGTCTGCTGGAACGCTGAGATAATGGCCGTCCGCGCCGGGGGTTCCGTCACCGGCCTGAACACGCTTGACGTCATCGCCTCGATCGAATTCGCCGTCGACAACGGGGCCAGCCTGCTGAACCTCAGTTTCGGCGGCGAACTGCCGTTCGACACCCTGTTCAGCAACGCCATCG
>QNFN01000178.1 GCA_003645555.1 Gammaproteobacteria bacterium
CGGTGACCCCCTCGCTACTGATCACGGTAACGGTGATACCGGCGTTATCACGCCGGCTGCTACGCTTCGGCACTCCGGACGACAACGCAACCGACCGGGTCGAGCGCCACCACCTGCCGCTGATCGACGCCGTCGCATCACGTGTTGCCGGGCTGCTCCACAGCTTCACCGCCCGCGTACTCAACCGCCGCAGCCTGGCGGTCACCGTGGTCGCGATGGTGACCCCGGTCGCCTTGGGTGGGGCCTGGATGTTCCTGCCCAAGCTCGAGTACCTGCCGGAAGGCAATCGCAACCTGGTCTTCGGCATCATCCTCCCGCCACCCGGTTACAACCTCGACACCATGAGCGAGATCGCCCGCCGCATGGAAGACGCGACCCGCCCCTACTGGGCCTCGCTGCACGGCCCTGAGGCGGCACCCGATGAACCGCCAAAGATCAAGCGCATCTTCTTCGTCGCCACCCGTGCGCTTGCGTTCGTCGGCGCCCAGGCGAGTGAACCGCAGCGTGCGGCCGAATTGATCCCGTTGCTGCACGACCCGGTATTCAGCGAGCCCGGCACGTTCGGCTTCATCAGCCAGCCGTCGATCTTCGGCCGCGGCATCGGCTCCGGGCGACGCATCGATCTCGACATCTCTGGACCGGAACTCAACGACCTGCTCAAAGTGGCTGTCACAGCGGTCCGCAGGGTGGTCACGGTGATGCCGCTCGAAGCTGGTAACCAGCTGCGCCCCAATCCCGGGCTCGAACTTGGGGCTCCCGAGGTGCGCGTGATCCCGCACCGCCTGCGCCTGGCCGACAACGGCATCACCGCGCGGGAGCTGGCCGAGGCGATCGACGCCGCCAACGACGGCCTGCGCGTGACCGAGGTCTCCGACGGCAGCAGCCGCATCGACCTGACCCTGATGGGTCCACGCAACGGCATCGATTCCACGCAGGGCATCGGCAATCTGCCGGTAGTGACCCCGGCCGGCGCCGTGGTGCCGGTCAGTCAACTCGCCGACGTGGTGATGACCTCCGGGCCGACCGAGCTGCGCCACCGTGAGCGCGAGCGCACCATTACCCTGGAGATTCGTCCCGCGCCCGGCGTGCCGCTCGAAGTGGCTCTCGAACAACTGCGTGACGAAGTGATGAACCCGCTCGAGCAGGCGGGGCTGCCACCAGGGGTCAAGCTTGGACTCTCCGGCACCGCCGACCAGCTGGCCCAGACCTGGGACGCGATGGTGGTGCAGCTGCTGTTGGCGCTGGTGATCGTCTACCTGGTGATGGCGGTGCTGTTCGAAAGCTTCATCTACCCGCTGGTAATCCTGCTCTCGGTACCGGTCGCGGCGGTTGGCGGCATCGCGGGGCTGGCCGTGCTCAATCTCTTCGCCTACCAGCCTCTCGACATGCTGACGCTGCTTGGCTTCGTCATCCTGGTCGGCATCGTGGTCAACAACGCCATCCTGTTGGTTCACCAGTCGTTGCACCTGCGCCGCGAGCGCGGGATGGCACCACACGAAGCGATCACCATCGCTACCCGTAACCGCCTGCGTCCAATCTTCATGTCGACGCTGACCAGCGTCTTCGGCATGCTGCCTCTGGTGCTCTTCCCGGGGGCTGGTTCCGAGCTCTACCGCGGCCTCGGCACCGTCGTCATCGGCGGCCTGTCGATGTCGGCGGTGCTGACGCTGCTGATCGTGCCGCCGATGCTCGGCCTGCTGATGCCGGCCCTGGAAGCACGCCACGACGCCCACCGTGCCTGAGGCGAGACTGGGGGCCGCTCCTGGTCTGTAGGTGAGCCTTCTTTATGCCTCACGGGTGCCCGGCCCGATAGACATTCGTTTGGTCTCGGCTCTATCGCGGCGATTACCCGTGGGGCATAAAGGCGCCGCTCCTACCTGTTCCGTAACCACAGGCTGGCTACCAACGGCCGACAGGTATTCAATCCGCGCCGCGTTCCTTGGTTACCTCCACCACCCGCAGTCGCCAATTGCTGTACCAGCGTTCGCGACCCAGACGCTGCGCCTCAAGATGTTCGGGATGGGCTCCCCAGGCGTGCACCGCGTCGAGGTCGCGCCAGTAGGAGACGGTAATACCGAGTCCGGCCTCGCGCGCCGACTCGACCCCGAGAAATCCGGGCTGCTGCCGCGCCAGTTCGAGCATGCGCTCGGCCATCGCGGCATAGCCGTCGAGATCAGCTGTCTGCTCGGTAGTGAAGATCACCGCCACGTAGGGCGGTGCCGGCGTCGTGGCGGGAAAAAGATCGCTCATTGATAGGCGCCGGGCCGTGGAGTCACGGCCCGGCGCACGTGTCACGTGTCAGGCAGGGCTGGACGAGGGCTGGTCTCCGCCAACGGTCGAACCGGAGGAACCGCCTTCCTGTTGCAGCGACTCGGCGTCGATCGCCTGGTCTTTGACCTCCTCGTACCAGAGGTCATGGTGCTGCTCAGCCCAGTTGACATCGACGTAGCCGTTGAGCATCCCTTCCATGGCGCCCTCGGTACCGAGGGTGGCGATATAGATGTGAGCGATGGTCATGGCCCCGACGATCAGGCCGGCGACCCCGTGTAGATAGTTCATGCTCTGCATCGTCTCGCGCGTCTGACCGAACTGTGGGAAATCGAGCACCATGCCGGTGACCACGATCAGTCCACCGACGGTAGCGACGAGCCAGAACCACGCCTTCTCGCCACCGTTCAGGTACCCGGCCGAGGGATGCCCCTTGCCAACCAGGCCGCCACCCTTGGCGAACCAGGAAAAATCGACTCCCTTGGGGATGTTGTGCTTCAGCCACGCAACAATCATCACCACCATGCCGACAAACAGCAACGGACCAAGGTAGTTGTGCGTGGTCTTCGCCAGCTGTGCCAACACCCCAAAGGTCTCCTTGCCGAGCAAGGGTATCAGCAACGACTTGCCATAGAGGATTACCAAGCCGCTGAACAGTTGGATGATGAACAGCACCGCGACCCACCAGTGGATGATCCGGTGTGCCAGCGGCCAGCGCTCAACCACCCTTCCCGAACGTCCTTTATCAACACGCACGGTGCCTCGCGCCAGGTAGAACAGGAGCACGGCACCGGCGAAGATCGCAAACGCCCAGGCACCGATCTTGGTCACCTCTTCGTTGCGTTGGGTCATCCAGGCACTGCCGGAAACGTTGATCAGGTCGCTCTGGCGACCGGGTGCGGACGCGGAGTAGCCGCTCTCCCCCTGGCGCAGGGCGCGCCAGTAGTCGCTACCGATGTCACCGCTACCCTGCGGGGCGGCGACCGGCCGCTGTGACATCGACTCCTGTTGCTGACCCAGTGCCGTCCCGGCACCGAAGAGACAGATGAGAAGAAAGAGCAGGCCGAGTCCCATCGGCCGCCGTGACAATCGAGAAACGGGAATTATTCTCATTTTGTGTCACCTGCTCGCAGTGACCTGCCAGCGGGGTGCCGGTAGGTCGGTGAGACGGGAACATGGTGGTGCCCTGCACGACGGCAGGGCACCACCACCGGGTTACTACTTCGCTTCCCCGCGCGCCTGTTCGCGCTTGCGTCGACCGTAGGCGAGATCCCAACCCCAGGCCCCGGCAGCCGAACCGCGCCAGACGATGCGCTCACGATAGATATCGGAGACATCGCTGGCATCGCCGGCGATCAGGGCCTTGGTCGAGCACATCTCGGCACAGATCGGCAGCTTGCCCTCGGCGATCCGGTTGCTACCGTACTTGCGCTTCTCGTCGATCGAACCAACCTTTTCCGGTCCACCGGCGCAGAAGGTGCACTTGTCCATCTTGCCGCGCGAACCGAACGAACTCTGGGTCGGGAACTGCGGTGCCCCGAACGGGCAGGCGAAGAAGCAGTAGCCGCAACCGATGCAGATGTCCTTGTCGTGCAGGACAATGCCGTCGGCCGTCTGGTAGATGGTGTCCACCGGGCAGACCGAGATGCATGGTGCATCGGAGCAGTGCATGCAGGCGACCGAGACCGAACGCTCGCCCTCCTGGCCATCGTTGATTGTGACTACGCGCCGACGATTGATCCCCCAGGGGACCTCGTTCTCGTTCTTGCAGGCAGTCACGCAGCCGTTGCACTCGATGCAGCGGTCGGTGTCACAGAGAAATTTCATGCGTGCCATTGGTCAATCCTCCTCAGGCAACTTTGAGCCGACACAGTGAGACCTTGCTCTCCTGCATCTGCGTTACCGAGTCATAGCCATAGGTCATGACCGTGTTGGCCGCTTCGCCCAGGACATACGGATCGGCACCCTCCGGGTACTTGCTCCGCAGATCCTGACCCTCCATGTGGCCAGCGAAGTGGAACGGCAGGAACACCAGCCCGGGGGCTACCCGGCGGGTGACCATGGCCTTGACCTTGATCCTCGCCCCTTCCGGCCCCTCGACCCAGACCATGGATCCGTCGCGCAGCCCGGCATTGTTGGCGTCGACCGGGTGGATCTCCGCGAACATGTCCTGCTGCAGCTCGGCTAGCCACGGGTTCGACCGCGACTCGTCGCCGCCACCTTCGTACTCGACCAGCCGCCCAGTGGTCAGGACCAGCGGGTAGTCCTTGGAGAAATCCTTCTCCTGGATCGACTTGTAGAGCGTCGGCAGACGATAGTGCGACTTGCGGTCCTCGTAGGTCGGGTACTTGGCGACCAGATCGCGCCGCGGCGTATAGAGCGGTTCACGGTGGATTGGCACCGGGTCCGGGAAGGTCCAGACCACCGTGCGGGCCTTGGCATTGCCGAACGGTGCGCAGCCGTGCTTGATGGCCACGCGCTGGATACCGCCGGAGAGGTCGGTCTTCCAGTTCTTGCCGTCCGCCAGCTTTATCTCCGCTTCGGTCAGGCCGTCGAACAACACGACCTTCTACAGAAGGTCCGC
>QNFN01000179.1 GCA_003645555.1 Gammaproteobacteria bacterium
AGCCGACAGCAACCGACTCGACGCGGCCGATCTGCTGCCGCGCACCGGCTGGCAATACCACTGGCAGCAGCGCGGCGAACATGATTTCGACGGCCTGCTCAACACCTTTACTCGCGACAAGCGCAAGAAGATCCGGCAGGAACGGCGCCGCGCCGCTGCCTCCGGCCTGCAGTTCGAGATTCGGCATGGTAACGAGGCCGGACCGGCTGACTGGGAAGCCTTCCATGACCTCTATCTCGGTCTGTTTGATCGCAAGTGGGGCATGCCGACGCTGTCACGTGGCTTTTTCGAAGAGATCGGCCGCACCCTCGGCCAACGCGTGGTACTGCAACTGGCACGTGACCCCGCCGCCAACGGGACGGTAATTGCCGCGGCGCTGTTCCTGCGCAGCGACACCACCCTCTACGGGCGTCACTGGGGCTGCCGGCACCATGTCGCTGGCCTCCACTTCGAACTCTGCTATTACCGTGGCCTGGAGTACTGCTTCGACCACGGCCTGACCCGCTTCGAACCTGGCGCACAGGGCGAATACAAGATCGCCCGCGGCTTCCTCCCCAGCGTTACCCGGTCGGCACACTGGATCGCCGACCCACGCTTCCGCACGGTCCTCGGGGAACACCTCGCGCGCGAGACCCGTGCGGTGCACAGGCAGATTGCCGAGTTGGCGACCCACAGCCCCTACCGCACACCCGTCTAACAGGTTGTTGAAATTCTACTCAGCTGGCACGATCCGACGTCAAAATTGGCCTCAAAATGCTCATTTACTCCAGTAAACTGCGCTTTATCGGTCTATTTTTCCTTGTCTCACGCTCAACTGAGCGAATTTCAACAGCCTGCTAAGGAGCCTCTGATTGCGTCTGCACGAAGTTGATTCGTGCTGCGGAATGTCCAGATTTGAGGTGCAAAGCGCATGCAATAGCCAGGCGCAGCGTGGCCACGACCAAGCCGGGCATTCTGGGCACCAGCTACAAGTGCCTGGCTTGATCAGAGGCTCTCTAAGGAACCTCTGATTAAGTCTGGACGAAGTAGATTGTGCTTCAGTAATGTTCAGATTTGAGGCGCCAGGCGCATGTAATAGCGAGCTATTGCGAAGCTTTGCAACGAAAAAGCTGGACATTCTGAGCACCAGATACGAGTTCATGATTTGATCAGAGGTTCCCTAACACCACCCCTGATGCATCGCGTATGCTGCGCGAACGCAGCGGCGCAGGCCAGATGCCGCACATGGCAGGACGATGTACCTCAGGCACTTCGGGCTCGAACACAAGCCGTTCGCGATTACGCCGGATCCGCGCTTCCTTTACCTGAGTGAGCGCTACCGTGAAGCGCTCGCGCACCTGCTCTACGGGGTCGGCGAGAGCGGCGGCTTCGTACTGCTGACCGGCGAGGTCGGCACCGGCAAGACCACCCTGTGCCGCGGCCTGCTCGAGCAACTGCCCGCCGATGTCGATGCGGCGCTGGTGATCAATCCAAGCCTCACCGCCGACGAACTGGTTGCCGCGATCTGCGATGAACTCCATCTCGAGCGATCCCCATCGGTGGCCGGCAAAGCCCTGGTCGACCGGCTCAATCACCACCTGCTCACCAGCCACGCTGGCGGCCGACGGATCGTGCTGATCATCGATGAGGCACAACTGCTCGGGCCAGAGGCACTCGAGCAGGTGCGACTGCTGACCAACCTCGAGACCCACACCGAGAAACTGCTGCAGGTGATCCTGATCGGACAACCGGAACTGCGCGACCTGCTCGCCCGCCCCGGTTTGCGCCAACTGGCCCAACGCATCACCGCCCGCTATCACCTCGAGCCACTGACCCGCGACGAGGTCGATGCCTATATCGACCACCGGCTGCGACTTGCGGGAGCCGATGGCGGACTGTTTACACGCGGTGCCAAGACACACATCCAGCGTGCCAGTCGCGGCATCCCGCGGTTGATCAACAGCCTCTGCGATCGCGCCCTGCTCGGCGCCTACGCTCAAGGGACGTCACGGGTCGACACAGCGACCGCGGTCCGGGCCGGAACCGAGGTGCTCGGCCAACCGGCACGGCGCGGCGGACGACTCGCATGGATCGCACTGCCGCTGCTCGTAGGGGCCGGTCTCGGCGGTTGGCTCTACGCCAAACAGGCCACCCCGCCGACAACCCCCGCCCGGATCATGGAACGCCCGGCGCCGGCATCGACGCCCATGCCCGCCCCCGAAACCGAAACCGCGATCGAGTCATCGATCTCAACCACCCTTACCCCAGAGGCAACGGTGGCCACGGAACCGCTGGCCATTCCACCAGCGGATCCGGTCGAACCCGCGCTCCACGACGACCGCGCTAAGGCATTCGCCCGGCTCGCTTCGCTGTGGGGCACACCACCTGCTCGCGTCGCCATCGACTGCGACACGTTACCGATGACGGGTCTCGGCTGCTTCACCGGGCAGGGTTCATGGTCCGCGCTGCGGGCGCTCGACCGCCCGGCCGTGCTGACGCTGCCATCGACGGATGCGCCCGAAGGGGCACGCTACGCCGTGGTCGTGGCCAGTGACGGCGACCGGATCGAACTGCTTGCTGCTGACGGTACGCGACACCATGTCTCACGCGATGCCCTTCTGGCCGGCTGGTATGGCCGTTTTGAGCTGCTCTGGCAACCGCCCGGAATGCCATTGCTGACCCCGGGCGATCGAGGCCCGGCCGTTGCATGGTTACGCGCGCGGCTGGACGACGAATCATCAATCGCGCCTGATCCGGCCCGGTTCGATGCCGCCCTGGGCGAACGCGTGCTCGCTTTCCAGCAGGCGCACGCCCTCACCCCGGACGGCCTGGTCGGGCAGCAGACCATGCTCAAGCTCGACCTGCTTGCCGGGCCCGGGCCACGCCTGACCCGGATCACGGACTGACCTGATGTCCTACATCCTCGATGCCCTGCGCCGCGCCGATGACGAACGGCAGCGTCACGGGCCACGCACACCAGTGCTGGCGCCTGGCCCGGCGACCCCCAGCACATCGCACCACACACAACACCGGCACGGAGGGATCAGCGTGGTGGCCATCACCCTGGCCGTCACCGTCATCCTGGTGTTGACCGTGGCCTGGTTCTGGCCCGGTCAAGGCCAGCCACCCGGCAATACCACGGGAAATGCCGGTCCCACGCCGGCCCGCGAGCTCCCCGCCCTAACCGACACACCACGCATCGAGAGCGAAACCGCACCGGCAATTCGCACCGAGGTACCTGACGAACCGGTCACCCGACCTGCGGTCCGACCGCCAACCCAGGCGCCGGTGAACGAAACCGACGCCGAAACAGCCGCTGGTGAGGCCATTACGGCGGTCGCCCTGCCCACGCCCGTGTCCAAGACAGCGCGGACCGCAACGACACCGGACACCCAGCCAGAATCCACGGCCCCGGCGACCGGAAGCACACCGATTGTGGAAGCGGGTGATCTGCCGACCGCATGGCGCGATCTGCCGCTATCACAACGCAAGAACCTCCCTCATCCCCGGCTCGATGTCCACGTCTACGACAGTGATCCGGAACGACGGTTTGTCATGATCGAGCTACGGAAATACCACGAAGGTGATGCGTTGCCCGACGGCAGCATCCTCGAACGTATATTTGCCGACGGCATCGTCCTCGGGTTCCGCGATCAGCGCTACACGCGGCCGCGCCGCTGAGCGGCGGCCGTCACCGCTATACTGCCCCCCGTTTCCGCACGAGAAGAGCCCATGCGCCTGGCCCACCGCACCTGGTCCGAGGTCGCGTCCTATCTTGAAGAGGCGCGTGTCCTGATCATCCCGATCGGCTCGACCGAACAACACGGTCCACTCGGCCTGATCGGTACCGACGCCCTGTGCGCCGAGGCGGTTGCGCTCGAACTTGGTGAGGCGACCGGGGCCCTGGTCGCACCGACACTGAACTACGGCATGGCCCAGCACCACCTCGGTTTTCCCGGCACGGCCAGCCTGCGTCCATCGACCCTGATTCGGGTTGTCGTCGACTGCCTCGAAGGGCTGCATCGATCCGGTTTTGAGCGGTTCTTTTTCGTCAACGGCCACGGCGGCAACGAGGCACCACTGCGGAGTGCATTCGCCGAGTTGCATGCCGAACTGGCACGTGTCGGCCGCCCCGGAGCGGACCGGATACGCTGCACCCTGCATAACTGGTGGCAGTTGCCCGAGGTCAGGACACTGGCAGCCGAACTCTACGGCGACGGCGAGGGCTACCACGCCACCCCGAGCGAGGTGGCGCTGACCCAACACCTGCTACCGGCCTGCATCCACCGCGCTGATCTCGCCCCGACCGGCCCGTGCGACGGCGCGGTCCATGGTGCCGAGGATTTTCGCGCCCGCTACCCCGACGGTCGCATGGGCAGCGACTCCGGACTGGCCCGACCCGAGCATGGCGCCCGCTTCCTGGCCACGGCCGTGTCCGACCTCATGCCCCTGTTCAGCGCGTTCAGCGCGTTCAGCGCAGAGCAGACAGGCTCCGCAACGTGATCCGACGGGAAACACCACGCGGCCTCCGCCACCGGTGTGCCAGATACGGAACCCACGGATGATGACGGACGCGGAAGGCACACGCAGGAACCCGTGGCCAGGCCGACTGCTGCGCACCGCACTGGTCGTCGCCTGCCTTGCCTACGCCGTCTGGAACGTGGACCCGGATGCCCTGTTCGGTATCCTCGCTGACATCGACCCGCTGCGCGTGGTGCTGGTGACCCTGTTCACCACCTTCGGCTACCTGGCACTGGCCGTGCGCCTGCACCTGCTCAGTCATCGCCGCCTGCCGCTACGCACCGGTCTGGCCGCGTCACTGGTCGCTCTCGGGGTCAACAACCTGCTGCCGGCCAAGCTTGGCGAGGTG
>QNFN01000180.1 GCA_003645555.1 Gammaproteobacteria bacterium
CCCGACGCGCAGCGCCTCTTCATCAGACTCGGCCGGGTGGATATCGATGACATCGCCGTGCACGCGGAAGGTGCCGCGCCGCAGCTCAAGGTCGTTACGTTTGTACTGCAAATCGGCCAAGCGACGCAGCAACGTCCGCTGGTCGGTCAGGTCGCCACGGCTCAGATGCAGCACCATGCTGTGATAGGCCGCCGGATCGCCAAGGCCGTAGATCGCCGACACGGTGGCGACGATGATGACATCGGGCCGTTCGAGCAGTGCCTTGGTTGCCGACAGCCGCATCTGCTCGATGTGTTCGTTGATCGAGGCGTCCTTCTCGATGAAGGTGTCGCTCGATGGCACGTAGGCCTCGGGCTGGTAGTAGTCGTAGTAGGAGACGAAGTACTCGACCGCGTTGTCCGGGAAGAACGCGCGCATCTCGCCGTAGAGCTGGGCGGCCAGAGTCTTGTTCGGGGCCAACACCAACGCCGGGCGTTGTAACTTTTCAATGACGTTGGCGATGGTGAAGGTCTTGCCACTGCCGGTGACGCCGAGCAGTGTCTGGTGCGCCTCGCCCTGGTCAAGCCCTTCGACCAGGCGCGCAATCGCCTCCGGCTGGTCACCGGCGGGCGCGAATTCGGTCTGCAGGCGGAAGGGGCGTTCCATCAGCGGGATTCAGTCGTCGCGGGTGATCGGGTATCATCTGGTCCCTGTGCCCACCTGCCCAGAAACGAGGATTAAGACCTTGGATGTGCAACTCTCCGACCGTCTCGCCAGTGTCAAGCCATCACCGACCCTGGCGGTCACCGCCCGCGCCAACGAACTGAAGGCGCAGGGCAAGGATATCGTCGGCCTCGGAGCCGGCGAACCCGACTTCGATACCCCGGATCACATCAAGGAGGCGGCCATCAAGGCGATCCGTGACGGGAAGACGAAGTATACCCCGGTCGGTGGCACCCCGGTGCTGAAGCAGGCGGTGATCGACAAGTTCAAGCGCGACAACGGCCTGGATTTCACGCCGAAGCAGATACTGGTCTCCTGTGGCGGCAAGCAGAGCTTTTTCAACCTGGCCCAGGCCCTGTTGAACCCCGGCGACGAGGTCATCGTGCCAGCCCCGTATTGGGTCTCCTACCCAGACATGGTGTTGCTCGCCAGCGCCACGCCGGTGATCGTCGCCGGCACCCTGGATCAGCACCTCAAGATCACTGCCGAGCAGCTCGAGGCGGCGATCACGCCCAAGACACGGCTGGTGGTGCTCAACAGCCCGTCCAACCCGACCGGTGTCGCCTACCGCAAGGCTGAACTGGCTGCGCTGGGCGAAGTGCTGCTGCGTCATCCGCGCGTGATGATCGCCACCGATGACATGTACGAGCCCTTCGTTTGGGGCGCGGAGCCGTTCAGCAACATCGTCGATGCCTGTCCCGACCTGTTCGAACGCACCATCGTCCTCAACGGGGTCTCCAAGGCCTACTCGATGACCGGCTGGCGCATCGGCTACGCCGGTGGGCCACAGAAACTGATCACCGCGATGACTGACATCCAGTCGCACAGCACCTCGAACCCGACCTCGATCTCGCAGGCGGCGGCGGTCGCGGCGCTGAACGGCGACCAGCAGTGTGTGCGCGACATGTGCACGGCCTTCAAGGATCGTCACGACAGACTGGTGGCGCGGCTACTGAGTCTGCCCGGAGTGCAGTGTTTGCCCTCGGACGGCACCTTCTACAGCTTCCCCGACTTCAGCGAGGCGATTGCCAGTCTCGGTCTGGCCGACGACCTCACCTTCGCCGAGTTCCTGATCAACGAAGCCGGTGTGGCCCTGGTGCCGGGCTCGGCCTTTGGTGCCCCGGGTCACATGCGCATTTCGTTCGCCACCAGCCAGGCCAACCTGGACAAGGCCATTGATCGCATCGCCGAGGTGTTGCCCGGCTGACCACGTCAGCTAGCCAGTCACCCGTTGTTCAGGGTGCAGCCTTTCTCGGCGATCCAATGCCGCTCACGCCGGCTGAGGTCTATTTCGTCGCAGTTTTCGACCAGCGACAACGTAATCTCCCAGTCTTTGCTGACGGCTTGGGCCATGATGCGATGCACGCGGCGCCAGTCATCGGGCTTGTTGGGCCGGTAGGGTTCTCCGTTCAGCAGTCGACTGACGTTGTAAGCATAGGCCTCCTTGGGCCGCTGACTCCCGTACTTCGCCTGACCTACATAGCCATGGCACTCACCACCTGGCTCGCAGAATTCCCAGTGATAGATCACGGGCAGACTTTCGTCGCAACCGTTGGGATCGAATCGCACCCGGTCCCAAACTTCTTGCCTGGTTATGTGATCCATTACGGTCATCACGCCGCGGCAGGCATAAAGGCCATCCGCAGTTTCTGAATTGCGCCAGGCAGGCCGTGCTGCTCCATCGCGCCAGAAAGCTTCTCCCGGACACGCAGCCGCTCGATGCTCAGGAGGTGCTGCCTGACAAACGCGACGGTCATCGGGTCGCTGCTGCCAGATGCGGAGTTGGTGCCGTGCATAGCCTTTAACTGCACCAGCATGAACAGCACGGCCGCATCGTATTCATGCAGCGATTGCTCTCTGGCCAGTTTGCAGATCTCGGTCAGCGTCCCTTGCTGAACCTTATTCGGCTCGTAGTCGAACTCGTCCATGAGCACATGCAGGACCTTGACGGTAAACCAAATGCGTCCGAACATCGCTGTAACCCTCCAACTGTTAAGCCAACCACGCCATGCAGCTGGATTATCGATGGGGTCATTCTCAGGAAATCGGACCTTAGCCGCTTGATCTTCCGCGCCATTCATTAGACAAACGGCGCCATTGAGCGTGGCTGCTGGCAGCGTTTCAAGGACTGACAACCCATTCTGTCGCCAAGTCATTAAGGAACCTCTGATTAAGTCTGGACGAAGTAGATTGTGCTTCAGAATGTTCAGATTTGAGGCGCAAAACGCACGCAATAGCTAGCTATTGCAAAGCTTTGCAACGAAAAAGCTGGACATTCTAGGCGCCAGATACGAGTTCATGACTTGATCAGAGGTTCCTTAGGGCTTGATCAAAGATGCCCCGGCTATCGATGCCTGGCCACGAGCGCTTGTCGCTGCAAAACGACACCATTTTCAGCCTGGGCTTATAGCCACCGCCCCGGTAATCGCTACGATATGTGTGGACATGCAGAAAGCATGTTCGTAAACGATGCGCACGGAAGCGCACCGCACATGGGAGAAAGCGATGTCTGCAGGGAAGCGGCACGCGCACGGATTGACCTTGGTGGAACTGCTGATCGTGTTGGCACTGATCGCCCTACTTGCAGGCGTGGCCGTGCCCAGTCTGGGTAGCATGCTCGCCAACAGCCGGGTCAAAACAATGGCATCACGGTTCATGACTCACGTGAACCTGGCGCGAACGGAATCGATAATGCGTGGGCAGCGGGTGGTGCTCTGTCCGAGTACGGATGGTGCCAATTGCCTGCCCGATGGCTACTGGCATCTAGGCTGGCTGGTGTTTGTAGATCGTGATGGCAACCGCGAACACGGAGTGACGGAGCCGCTGCTGCAGATAAACGGTGCAGCCAAGGCGATCAACCTGGTGACCAGCCGCATGCGCCGCCGGTTGGTGCTCTATCCCACCGGGTTGTCACCAGGGAGTAATGGCACGTACACCGCGTGTAGCCAACACGGTGATGCGGCGCCATTGGCTGTGATTGTTTCCAACACCGGTCGCGCTCGGCTTTCACGAGTTCGACCCGATGGATCACCACTGCAGTGCAGTTGAGGAACATCTGATCAGGTCTGAACGCAAGTCTGGGCCTTCTGGATCACAACCTGCCTGGTCCAGACCTGATCAGAAGTTCATTGAGGGCCGAGGCCGTTCCAGTGGATGACAAAGCGAAGAAAAAACGTTACACATGGAGGTGGGAGAATGATGATGCACAAGATAAGGGTCTACCTGGTCGATGACCACGCGATGGTCCGTGAGGGGATCGCCAACATGTTGCGGTTGCAGGGACGGTTTGCGGTCGTCGGACAGGCGGGTGAGGGCAAACAACTGCTTGAGGAGGTGGTCGAAGCGGCGCCCGATGTGGTGCTGATGGACCTCAAGCTACCGGGTATGGACGGCGTGGCGCTGTGTCAGCGATTGGCGGTGGTCTGCCCAAAAGCCAGCGTATTGATGTTGACGATGCACGATGATGCCGAAAATATCGCCCGTGCAGCCAAGGCCGGTGCCGCCGGTTACTTGCTCAAGAGTGAAGCTTTTATCAAGACCATCGAAGCGATCGAGACCATCTACCGTGGCCGCAAATACTATCCGGTAGCGGTACAGGAGCGGTTGATCGAACGGGCCATGGCCGTGGAGCCAGCCCAGGAACGGCTAGGCAAGCTTTCAGCGCGGGAGTTTGAACTGCTGCGGCTGATTTCGAGCGGTCGAACCGGCATCAAGTGTGCCGAACTCATGGAGGTGACCGCCAGCACCGTTTCCACCTACCGCGCACGCATCCTCGACAAGCTCGGCCTCAATTCGACCGGTGAGTTGATCCGCTTTGCGCTAGAACACGGCGTTACTGGATAGGCGCTGCCAATCGCCAGGCAACGGGCTGCAGAGGACTGTCAGCTCGATGTATCGGAAGGGCCCGGCGGCCGGTCTTGCGCAGGAATTCCTGCGACCGCGCGCAGGTGCACATCGCGCTGTGGGTAGGGGATGGTGATGCCAGCCTCCTTGAAACCGCGCCAGATCGCCAGGTTGATCTCGGAACGGATGGTGCCGACCCCATTCTGAGGGTCGTTGTACCAGACGCGCAATTCGAGATCGATGCCACTGTCGGCAAACGCCATCAGTCGTACGGCTGGTGCAGGGTCCAGCAACACCCGTGGGC